>JAXKHW010000195.1:0-2236 GCA_036549635.1 Collinsella sp.
GCCGTGTTTAAGGGCACGCCGTACCGCGATGCCGATGGCAACCCGGTCGCCGCTTACGACGCGCTCGGTGACGACACCTTCATCTATGAGTCCGAGCTCATCGGTAACGAGACTGCGCCCGAGGCCCAGGCGATGCCTAAGCCCGAGTTCGATAATCCCTGGATTAAGCTCTCTGGTCTGCAGCCCGATGCCACGGGCTTCTTCAAGAACCCCTTCGCTAAGGATGACGATTCCAACACGGATGACGACACCAAAACCGGCATCGACGGCTCCATGGACGATGATGACAACTAGCGGGGTAATTCGGATTAATATTCATACGCGCTAACATGCAATTTCGCTGAAGGGCCGGCATTGTGCCGGCCCTCTTTTTTGCACTTGCGCGGTGGGATGGTAATATCGTTACGTTTGAACTGTTTCGATGTGAAACCGAGGAGATTCCCTCTATGAGTGCTGACTACCCGTCAATGACTACGGCCGAGATTCGCTCCAAGTTCCTCAACTTCTTTGAGGAGCGCGGTCTTAAGCTCTATCCTTCTTCGTCCCTCGTCCCCGACGATCCTTCGCTGCTGCTTGCCAACGCCGGCATGAACCAGTTTAAGGAGTACTACCAGGGCAAGAAGACCATGAAGGAGATCGGCGCTATCTCCTGCCAGAAGTGCGTCCGCACCAACGACATCGATTGCATCGGCGAGGACGGCCGTCACCTGTCCTTCTTCGAGATGCTCGGCGACTTCTCCTTTGGCGGCGTCTCCAAGCAGCAGGCTTGCGCCTGGGCCTTTGAGCTCATCACCAAGGAGTTCAAGCTGCCGCTCGACCGCCTGTACTTTACCGTCTTTACCGAGGACGACGAGACCCACGACGTGTGGCGTTCTCTGGGCGTTGCCGAGGACCACATCTCCCGCCTGGGCGAGGACGACAACTTCTGGGCCGCTGGCCCCACTGGCCCCTGCGGTCCCTGCTCCGAGATCTACTTTGACATGGGCGAGGAGGTCGGCTGCGGTAGTCCCGACTGCAAACCCGGCTGCGACTGCGACCGCTTCCTGGAGTTCTGGAACCTCGTCTTTACCCAGTATGATCGCCAGGAGGACGGCTCCATGCCGGAGCTGCCGCACCGCAACCTCGATACGGGCATGGGCCTGGAGCGCATGGCCGCCATCATGCAGCACAAGACCGCCAACTACGACGGCGACTTGATGCAGCATCTCATCAAGCTGGGCGAGAAGATTAGCGGCAAGACCTATGACGCCGACGATTACTCCGGCGCCAGCCGCTCCCTGCGTATCATCGCCGACCACTCCCGTGCCGTCGACTTTATGATCTCGGACGGCATCCTTCCCGGTAACGAGGGTCGCGAGTACGTCCTTCGCCGCCTGCTCCGTCGTGCCGTGTTCCACGGTCGCCTGCTGGGCATCGAGGGCGCCTTCCTGACCAAGTTCATCGACGAAGTCAACGCTCAGATGGGCGAGGCTTATCCCGAGCTGCTCAAGAACGTCGCCCTCGTCAAGGGTATCGTCGCCTCCGAGGAGGAGCGCTTCTCCACGACGCTCGACAACGGCCGTGTTTACCTGGACGAGGCCCTGGCAGCGCTTGCCGAGGGCGCTGTGCTTCCGGGCGACGTTGCCTTTAAGTTGCACGACACCTTTGGTTTCCCCATCGACCTGACCGTCGAGATCGCCGGCACCGCTGGCCACGATGTCGATATGGACGGCTTCACTGCCTGCATGGAGGACCAGAAGGCCCGCGCCCGCGCCAATGCCAAAGGCGACGCCTGGGGCAGCTTCAACGACGTTTGGGTCGAGCTTTCCGACAAGGTCGCCGCGACTGAGTTCGACGGCTATGACACCGATGTGATCGAGGGCGCCAAGGTTGTCGCCATCGTGCGCAACGGCGAGTCCGTCGAGTCCGCTGCCGCCGGCGAGGACGTCGAGGTCGTGCTCGACCGCACCCCGTTCTATGCCGAGATGGGTGGCCAGCAAGGCGATGCCGGCAAGCTTTCCGCTGAGGGCGTTGTTCTTACCGTTTCCGATACCAAGAACCACAACGGCCTGTATGCCCACGTCGCGCACGTTGCCGAGGGCACGCTGACCGTCGGTGCCGCTGTGACCGCCGCGCTCGACGCCGAGCGCCGTGGCTTCCTGCGCCGCAACCACACCGCCACGCACCTGCTCGACGCTGCCCTTAAGCAGGTCCTGGGCGAGCACGTCTCCCAGGCCGGCTCGCTGGTGACGCCCGA
>JAXKHW010000196.1:0-4865 GCA_036549635.1 Collinsella sp.
ACTTCCAACGTCGACACCCGCACCGAGGAGCTTATTCAGCGCGCCATGGATGCGCTGATGCAGGGCCGTACCAGCTTTGTCATCGCGCACCGCCTGTCCACGATCCGCAACGCCGACGTAATCTTGGTAATTCGCGACGGCGACATCGTCGAGAAGGGCACACACGACGAGCTACTCGCCCAGGGTGGCTTCTACGCCGACCTATATAACTCGCAATTCGACGAGGCGGCGTAAATTCTGCTGCAGGGAACGAATAACGCCCGAGAACGGGGGCGCAGGACAACCTGCGCCCCCGCTTTTGTTCTGCGACCGCCGAACCGCCTCCCCTGGAACTCGATCGGCAGTCTCTTCCAAGCCACGTGGCATCATTCCATTCCGGGACCCGCCAACGTTTACCCAGATAAAACCTGCCAAAATAAACCTGTCCCTTTTTGGCAGGTTTCGGGGCGGCGAGGGGTTGCACTTTAGCGTGCGACAGCGGATAATGCCGAGCATTCGACAATACGCTTTTTGCTCTTTCTATAGATTGAGGAGACCCCTATGGCCATGGAATTCAAACGCAGGCTGCCGATCCCCATGGAGATCCGCGAGGAAATGCCGCTTTCTGCCGAGCTTACCGCCAAAAAGCAGGCATTTGACGCCGAGGTCGCCAAAGTCTTTACCGGCGAGGACGCACGTAAGGTGCTCATCATCGGCCCGTGCTCTGCCGACCGCGAGGATTCAGTGCTCGAGTACATGAACCGACTGGCCAAGACCGCCGAAGAGGTCAAGGACAAGCTCATCATCATTCCGCGCGTCTACACCAATAAGCCGCGCACCAAGGGCACCGGCTACAAAGGTCTTCTGCACAACCCCAACCCCGAGGCTCCCGACGACCTGCTCGAGGGCGTCAAGGCCATCCGCCATATGCACCTGCGCGTTATTGAGGAAACGGGCTTCTTCACCGCCGACGAGATGCTCTATCCGTCCAACTACCAATACCTCGTTGACCTGCTGAGCTATGTTGCCGTGGGCGCACGCTCGGTCGAAAACCAGGAGCATCGCCTGGTGTCGAGCGGCATTTCGGTACCCGTTGGCATGAAGAATCCCACTGCCGGCTCTACCACCGTTATGCTCAACTCCATTTACGCCGCGCAGGCGCACCAGAGCTTCATCTTCCGCAACTGGGAGGTCGAGTGCGACGGCAATCCGCTCGCGCACGCCGTTATGCGTGGCTACATCGGTCTCGATGGGCGCACCTACCCCAACTACCACTACGAGCACCTGGAGCGCCTGGCCGAGCGCTATACCGAGCATGCCGGCTATGCCAATCCGGCAGCGATCATCGACTGCAACCATGACAACTCGGGCAAGCGTCCGCTGGAGCAGTATCGCATTTGCAAGGAAGTGCTCGACAGCTGCCGCCGCAACGAGTCCATCTCCAAGCTGGTCAAGGGCTTTATGATCGAGTCTTACCTGGAGGACGGCAACCAGCCGGTCGACGGCGGCGTCTTTGGCAAGTCGATCACCGATCCGTGCCTGGGCTGGGAAAAGACCGACTACCTCATCCACGAGATCGCGGAACGTATTTAGTTACGCGGTTTTACCAAACCGCGTAACGGCTCGACGCTGCAAACCCGCCAGAACGGCAATCTGCCTTTCAGCTTCGACGGCATGACCAGAAGGTCAATGCCGCCTCGTTTCAAGGCACCTTGCTCGCTCTGGCGGGTTTTCGCTGACGTTTTTTCGACCTGCATTGTTGCCAAGGTTGGCACCAATGACTAATGCGGTAACTAGCTACGTCGGTCCGCTTGACCGGCTGGGTTTCCGAGGTGCCCCAGGTCGCCGCGAGAGAGGAGCGAAGCGTACTTTGGTACGCGAGCGACGGTTTGAGCGGCGAGATGGGGTGCCTCGGGAAGCCGGACGATTAAGCGGACGGTTCCTGCTGCGTAATGCAGTGGATATTTCCACCACCGAAGACGACCTGCTCGGACTGAACGCCGACGCACTTGTAGACGCCCTCGCCCCAGACCTCGTCGTAGATCTTCTGGAGCGTGTCAACGGCAAGCTGATCGTTCTCGTCGCCGTACTGCGGGACGATAACGCCGTGGTTGGTGACCAGGTAGTTCATGTAGGAGGCGATCAGCGGCTCGTCGGCAACGCGCGGCTCGGCGTTCTCGTCGGCGTCGATGGTGTCGCAGGAAGCCTGGTCCATGAACAGCGGGTTCACAGGCATGCAGAGCTTGTAGACCTTCATCTTGCGGCCCTTGGCGTCAACGGCGTTGGAAAGGGTCTCGTAGACAGCATGGCACTGCTCGTAGAACGGATACTCGGGATCGTCAGTCCAGATGCAGGCCATGACGCCCGGAGCGATGAACGTGGCGACGTCATCGATGTGACCGTTGGTCTCCTCGGGGTCGATGCCCTCCTTGACCCAGATGACCTTCTCGACACCCAGATAATCCTTGAGGTGTTCGTCCATATAGGCGCGAAGTTCCTCGCTCCAGGGCTCAAACTTCCTCTTGAACTTGGGCCAGATGGACTCGGGGTCCTCTTCCTCCTCCAGAACCGCAGAGCAGGTGCGGCCCGGGGAAAGCAGGCACTGGTCGGTCACGACCACGGTACCTTCGCCGTCGACGGTGATGGAACCGCCCTCGAGGATCATGTCATCGGGACGATAACGACGACAGCCGGAAAGCTCAGCCATCTTAAGGGCGATCTGCTCGTCCTTGTCCCACGGGAAGTACAGGCCGTCGACAAGACCGCCATAAGCGTTGAAGTGCCAGTGGTTGGCGCGCTTATCGCCCTTGCCGTTGATAACAAAAGTGGCAGCGGTGTCGCGGAACCAAGCGTCGTCGGTGGTCATCTCGATAACGGTAACGTTCTCGTCTTCCTCAAAGACGGCCTTGCAGTTGGCGTAGTCGGCCTGATTGACGCATATGGTAACCGGAGTGAACTCGGCAATAGCGCGAGCGATGGCGGCATACTGCTTCTGAGCCGGCTTGGCGCCATGGGCCCAGGTATCGGTGCGATGGGGCCAGCCCATCCACACGCGATCCTGCGGAGCGAACTCAGCAGGCATAAAGTAGCCGTCGGCCTTAGGGGTGGACTCGGACTCGGTGATCGTACGCATAAGATTTCCTCCAAATCGAACGATCGCTTGCTGCAGGCGGGTTACCCGCAGCCTAAAACCAAGAGGTGGCGGACGCCCGTTCCCCGGCAAAGGTCGGGGCGCCCGGCGCCGGTTTTCACGGAGTCGCACCGGCAAGCGACGACGTAACCTGGCGCGCGGAGACAAAACGCACGAAGGATACGGAAGAGAGATTGGGGCGGGCGGTGGTTACCAGAGCTATCGTTCACACCCACCCCGGGGAATGGTCAAGTAGCGAGGAGGGTTGGAGCCCCGAATCCGGGTGCTCTAGTCCTCTTCGGCCTCGGCGGCCTCCTCAGCGAGACGCTGAGCAGCCAGCTCGGGGGTGAGACCCTTGTACTCGGTCTCGCGACCCTTAGCACTGACGACGCGGACAACCTCGCCAATAAGCAAAAGCACGATGAAGATAACGATCATCGGGACCTTATCGCCAATCTCATCGACAGAGAACGGAATCAGCGTTGCAACGATAGCCAGAATCAGCTCGATGCAGGGAATAGCCAGCATGACCTTCATCATGGCACCCTTAAACGGGAACGTGAAGATGCGCTCGCGGTTCGGGTCGTTCTTGCGAAGGTTGAGGAACGCCGGGAACATCGGGATATAAGTGAGCAGCAGAAAGACGACGGAGGTGCCGAAGAGCATCCAGAAAACACCGTTGGAGATGGCGTCAATGGGAACCAGCTGCAGGCACAGCACCAGGGAGGCAACGATGGCGTTGACCAGGTTGGCGCCGTTGGGCATATCGTCATCCGAGATCATCGAGGCAAAGACCTTGGGCATGTTGCCGTGCTCGGCAGCGTAGCGAGCAACGGAGTTGACACCAAAGGACCAAGCAGCCATGTTGGCAAACAGGGTGATCAGGAAGGCGATGCAGATGATCTTAAAGATCATGGAGTCGCCCACCATGGTCTGGACAGCGTAGATCATGCCGTAGTCGGGATCGATGGAATCGGCCGGCACAGCAGCGCCGATGCCAAAACCAGCGAACAGGTAGATCACGGCGATAGACAGGCCGCCAACGATGATAGCCTTGGGGATATCGCGAGCGGGATCGGCCATATCGTCGGTCATGGTGCAGATGACCTCGAAGCCCATGAAGTTAAAGATGATGATCGACAGGTAGCCGAGCGCGTTGGTGTTGGTGAGCTCGGGCAGGAAGGTGGTAGCGGACATGTCGTTCGCAAAACCGTTCTCCATGGCATACCAAATACCCAAAGCGCCGACGATAACGGCAACGGCAACCTTGATGATGGCGCCGCCGTTCAGGACCCACTCGGAGTCGGCCGCCTTGGAGCGACCCATGAGGTAGACGATCCACACAAAGGCAAGATCGATACCCAACTTGGCGATCAGATTGAACTCGACGCCAAAGACCATGCCCAGAATGTCGGGGAACATGGTAGCCAGCGAGGCGATCCACAGCGGGTAGTTAACCCAGTAGTAGTACGAGATGCGGGCGCCCCACTTGTCGCCCAGGCCATCACGTACCCAGTCGTAAATGCCGCCCTCGTCGTCATAGGTGGTGCCGAGCTCGGCAACGACCATGCCATAAGGGAGCAGGAAGGTCAGGATCAGGAAGATCCACCAGAAGAACTGCTGGTTGCCAATGGCAGCAGCGGGAGCGGCGGCCTCGCAAACGAAGACGACGCAGATGATGGTCGAAATGACCGTCAAGAAGGAAAGCTTCTTCTTTCCGTCGCTCATGATGAGCTCCTTCGCTCAGTCTTGGACA
>JAXKHW010000197.1:0-12376 GCA_036549635.1 Collinsella sp.
CGTTAAAGCTCATGGTGCGCTGCTTGCGGGCGCGCGTGCCGGCAATGGCGACGCCGCCAAACACGATCGAGACGTCGTGCGAGTGCTCATCGAGTGCATAGAGCAGGCTTTGGTACAGGTTGAGCTTGGCGTCGGTGAAGGGGTTGCCCATGGGCTTTTGCGAGCCGGTGAGCACGATGGGCTTGGGGCTGTCCTGAATCAGATAGGAAAGCGCCGCCGCGGTGTAGCTCATGGTGTCGGTGCCGTGCAGAATCACGAAGCCGTCGTGGTCGGCATAACCCTCGACGATGACGTCGCGGATACGCATCCAGTCACTGGGGCGCATATTGGTACTGTCGATGTTCATCGGCTGCACCACGTCGAGCTCGCAGAGGCCCGAGATCTCGGGGACGCTCTGGGCGAGCTCCTCACCGGTCAGGGCGGGGGAGAGGCCGTTGCCATCCTCGGTCGATGCGATGGTGCCGCCCGTGGCGATGAGAAGGATGCGCTTCATGCTGGTATTCCTATCGTATTTGCCGCCGCAGGGGCGGAGCCGTTCGGCAGTATTGTGGCACAGGGCGTCCAATGTTCAAACGTATTACATCATCTGTAACGTCTGGTAACGCTTCAATTACCGTCAAATAGGGCCCAGGTCGTGCGTTTGCCGTGCGCTGATGGCTGCGAGGGACGAGAAACCCCATATAACGTGTACACTATGTAAGCTGTTTTCGTTTATTCGCGCGGGTGGGCACCGGCTCCCCGCCAACAAGAGGGGGAAACCATGGATCAAAAGGCTTCCGCAAAGGTCCTCGTACTCGACTTTGGTGCGCAGTACGGTCAGCTCATTGCCCGTCGCGTCCGCGACCTCAACGTGTATTCCGAGATTGTCCCCTGCGACATCTCGGCCGACGAGATTCGCGAAATGAACGCCTCTGCGCTCATCCTTTCCGGCGGCCCGGCCTCTGTGTATGCCGAGGACGCTCCGTCCATCGATCCTGCCATCTTTGACCTGGGCCTTCCCGTCCTGGGCTTTTGCTACGGCCATCAGATCACGGCCGTGACGCTCGGCGGCAAGGTCGGCCACTCCGAGGTGGGCGAGTACGGCCGCGCCACCATCACGCGCACGGCCGGCGCCAAGCTCTTTAACTCCACGCCCATGGAGCAGACCGTGTGGATGAGCCACCGCGACGCCGTGTCCGAGGTGCCCGAGGGCTTTACCGTTACCGCCAGCACCGACGTGTGCCCGGTTGCCGCCATGGAGTGCGTCGAGCGCAAGATTTTCACCACGCAGTTCCACCCCGAGGTCAAGCACTCCGAGTACGGTCAGCAGCTGCTGAGCAACTTCCTGTTTGAGATCTGTGGCCTGGAGCCCAACTGGAGCATGGACGACCTGGTCGAGACCATGACGGCCGAGTTCCGCGAGAAGGTCGGTGACGACCGCGTGATTCTGGCTCTGTCCGGCGGCGTTGACTCCTCCGTCGTGGCTGCGCTGGGCGCCCGCGCCGTGGGCAAGCAGATGACCTGCGTGTTCATCAACCACGGTCTGCTTCGCAAGGGCGAGCCCGAGCAGGTGGAGGAGGTCTTCACCAAGCAGTTTGACGTCGACTTTATTCACGTCCACGCCGAGGACCGTTATGCCGAGCTTCTGGCCGGCGTGACCGAGCCCGAGGAGAAGCGCCGCATCATCGGTACGCAGTTCTGGAAAGAGTTCTTCGCCGTGGCGCAGCAGCTCGAGACCGATGGCAAGCCGGTCAAGTACCTGGCTCAGGGCACCATCTACCCCGACATCATCGAGTCCGGCGCTCGCAAGACGGGCGGCAAGACGGCCACCATCAAGAGCCATCACAACCTGATCCCGTTCCCCGAGGGCGTGCACTTCGACCTTATTGAGCCGCTCGACCACTTCTTTAAGGACGAGGTCCGCGCGCTTGGTCTGGCGCTCGGACTGCCGGGTCACATCGTGTTCCGCCAGCCTTTCCCGGGCCCGGGTCTTGCCATCCGCATCATCGGCGCGGTCGACAAGGAGAAGCTCGAGATCCTCAAGAACGCTGACGCTATCGTGCGCGAGGAGCTCGACGCCTACAACCAGCGTCTGTTTGAGCAGACTGGCGAGCGCAACTCCGAGCACACCTGCTGGCAGTATTTCGCGGTCCTGCCCGACATCAAGTCCGTCGGTGTTATGGGCGACGAGCGCACCTATCAGCGTCCGATCATCCTGCGTGCCGTCGAGTCCAGCGATGCCATGACCGCCGACTGGGCCAAGCTGCCCTACGACGTGCTGGCCCGCATTTCCGGCCGCATCGTGGCCGAGGTTCCCGGCGCCAACCGCGTGTGCTACGACATCACGTCCAAGCCGCCCGCGACCATCGAGTGGGAGTAGGCTGATAGGGTTCTGACCTGCATTTTTGAGTGCCGCACTGTGCCGCTGAGTTTCGTTTCGTACGAGAGTCATGGCAAAGCCGCCAGCGATGTTGGTGAGTAAATACGATAACCGAGCCTCCGTTCCCGCGTTGGGACGGAGGCTTTTTCTTTGTCGTTTTACTCCCTTTCACCTGCGATTTCGCAATTTACTCCCCCGTGTTTCAAGACGGCAAGGCACGGTGCGGCATTCGGAGGAACGGGAGTAAGGATTCATCCCAAGTGAGTAGACGCGCGATTTTTGTCTCCGAGAGCCAAACGGGGCCGTTTCGGGGCCTGTGAAACTCAAATCGAACTCAATAGGCTTTTCGGCGGTCTTCTCACAGCGTTTTCCCAGGTGGTTAATGGGGAGTAAAGAATCTCGCCGCCTCAATGAAAACGGGAGTAACCAGGGGAAATGCCGCGGCGTACTGCCGCGTGCCGCCGTGTAAGCCACCGCGTCATTTACTCCCCAGGTGCGCCGGAAATGCCTTGGCATGCAATGGGGAGTAAAAACTCAGCTTACGCAGGCCCGAGCGGCGCTCGCCGCCTGGTCCACCGTCCTGATTCGGTTGCGTTGATCGCGAAATGCGGAGAGCCGCTACAGCGAGGCTTTCCAGTCCTCGTATTCGTCGGCGTCGATCTTGCCGTTTTCGAGCTGCGCGCGCTTCTCTGCCCACAGTTCGATCGCCATCGCGGCTTTGGGCGCGTGCGGCGCCTTGGGGTTCAGGGAGAGGCCCGTGCCGTCGGCTGCGGGCACGATGCCGAAGGAGTCCTCGAGCCGCACGAGCAGCGACATGAGGTCGCCCGCAGTCTCGACGCCGTAATCCTTGAGGGCGTTGACGGACACGCCGAGCGCCGCGGAGATGGACTCGAGCAGCTCGGGCTTCACGGCGCGGATGCCGCTCTCGTAGTGGCGCACGGCCCCCTCGGTCAGGCCGACCGCCTCGGCGAGCTGCGCCTGCGTCATGCCGCGCGACTTGCGGTACCGCCTTATGTTCTCGCCTACGGACATGAGCCCTCCTCCTGGAATTACGTACCAGCACATCTTATCAGCGTACGCAAATGTACGCAATTCTATTGACAGTACAGATATGTACGTTTACTCTGAATCTGTGAACCGTACGTATCCGTACGCCATTGATTGGAGGAGCCATGGACGAGAAGGTGGCGAAGACGCCGAGGCCGCACATGCTGGACGCCGACGAGGTCGCGGAGCTGCTGAGGATCAAGAAAGGCAGCGCCTACGAGGTGATCAGGAAGATAAACGCCGAGCAGGAGGCGCGCGGGCGCGTGGTCATCCGCGGGCGCGTTCGAAGCGACGTCTTCGACGCCCTGTACTTCCCGGAGGTGGACTGACATGCCCGTGTACAAGGACGACGGCAACGGCACGTTCTACGTGCAGTGCTACTACCGCGACGCCCGCGGCTCGAAGCGCCACAAGACGAAGCGCGGCTTCTCCTCCGAGGTGGAGGCCGCAGTGTGGGAGAGCCGGTTCAAGAGCCTTAACGGCGGGGCCATGGACATGACGTTCTCCGAGTTCGTCGAGGTGTACGCCTCCGAGGTGAAGCCGCGCATACGCGAGCACACGTGGATCACCAAGGAGTACATCATCAACGACAAGCTCGTGCCGTTCTTCGGGGACATGCGCATGTGCGACGTGAGGCCGATCGACGTCATCAGGTGGCAAAACGAGCTCACCGAGCACCGGGACGCCGACGGGAAGCCCTGGGCACCGACGTACCTGCGCACAGTGAACAACCAGCTCAACGCCATCTTCAACCACGCCGAGCGCTACTACGGCCTCAGCGACAACCCGGTGCGCAGGGTCGACAAGATAGGCTCGAAGAAGGGCGGCGAGATGCAGTTCTGGACCAAGGACGAGTACCTGAGGTTCAGCGAGGCCGTCATGGACAAGCCTCTCTCATTCCACGCCTTCGAGCTGCTTTACTGGACGGGCATACGCTGCGGCGAGCTCCTGGCGCTCACGCCGTCCGACTTCATGCTGGAGAGCTCGCGGCTGCGCATCAACAAGTCGTACCAGAGCCTCAACGGCGTTGACACCGTGACCGACCCCAAGACGCCCAAGTCCGTGCGCACGATCGTCATGCCCGCCTTCCTGCGCGACGAGATGGCGGACTTCATCGAGATGCGCGACGACGTCGCCCCCGACGAGCGCCTGTTCGCCGTGACCAAGCACTTCCTGGCCCACGAGATGGAGCGCGGGTGCAAGGCGTCGGGCGTGAAGCGCATCCGCATACACGACATACGCCACAGCCATGTGAGCCTGCTGATAGAGATGGGCTTCTCCGCGCTGGCCATCGCCGAGCGCATGGGCCACGAGGCGGTGGACATCACCTACCGCTACGCGCACCTGTTCCCCACGAAGCAGGACGAGATGGCCGCCGCGCTCGACGGGGCGAGGGGGTAAGAAGGATGCCGTGCGAGAACAGCGCCCGCAAGCGCAGCAAGACGATGGCGTTCCGCTGCACGCCCGAGGAGCGCAAGCTCATATGCGAGATGGCAGCCTGGAGCGGCATGAACAGGCAGGACTACATCATCGCCAAGCTCACCGATACCCAGGTCGAGGTGAGGCCCTCCGTGAGCGTGCAGAAGGCACTGAGGGACTCGATGGCGGAATTGGCCAAGGAGGTGCGGCTGGCGGCCTCCTACGGCGAGCTGAGCGAGTCCCTGCAACAGAGAATTGAGCACGTGATGGGGCTCTTCCTGGCTCTCGGCGAGGGGGGGTTGAGGCACCGATGACGGAAGCGCCACCGGTGCCTCGCATTTGGAAGAGCCGACAACATCCGTCATGGATGCGGGTTCCGACACCGCAAGCATCTTCGAGATGGGACGCAGGTAGGGCCTAGCGCCAGACCTCCAACGCCTTGTCCGCAAGCCATTCGGCGCGATCGGCGATATCGCCCTCGTTCCAAGACTCCTTCTCTAGGGCGCCGGCCATGGTCGCAAGGCCGGCGGCGCAGAGGGCCAAGCCGTCCTTGTATCCCTTTCCCTGCTTCTTGGTGGTCCAATCGGCATCGCGGATGGAGGCGTTGAGCGAATGCGTGATGATGGCGAGGTTGCCGAGCGTGAGGAGCTTCCGGTCCCTTCGCGTTGCGGCTTCGTCGTCGAGGGCTCCCCATTTGTTGCGCCACTTCTTGGGCATCATGTGCTCGAGGGTGTACTGGTTGAACCCGAGCAGGGCCGTGCTGCTCATGCCCGGACGAATGGCGCTTTCCAGCAGATAGAGGACGCCCTTGGACTGGAGGTTGTACAGACACGATTCCTCGAATGCCGCTCGAACCTCGGCGTCGCCGGGCATGTACGTCGTCGCCTCGTCATTGGCTTCAAGGGCCTTTCTCAGGGCCTCCGCGCCCTTCACCTCGTTCAGGATCAGCGAGGTGAATAGCCTGTTGTAGTTCTTCGTGGTCGCCTGAACCAGCATTCGGCGGACGATGTAGCTCTCAAGCAGGGCGTAGATCTTAGATTCCTCGCTCGAAGACTCCGCGTTCTTTCGAACGTAGAGCACGTACGGGATGAGCGTCGAGTTCTTGAGGCCGAATATCAGCACGTTCAGGCGCTCGACGCCGGAAGCGGAGGGGATGTCCGCGTCGCAGTAGCCAGGGTCGAACGTGGACTCGAACGCCTCGGCATACGCCTTCATGCTGTCGAGAATCTCGACCTTGTCGCCGTTGCAGTACCTGCCGATGAAATCCTTGTAGGACTGGAAGAGGTTCGAAGTACGCGAATAGAAGAGCTTGTCCTCGGTCGTGACGCCACGCCTCTTGTCCTGGACCAGAATCTGGAGGAACGCGTCGAAGAAGAGGTCGACGAGCGTGCGCTTGATGCGCCCGGTAACGATCTCCTGCTCCCAATACTCCCTCTTCTCAGCCGTGGGCTCGAAGACGTCTTCCCAGCACTCCTTGAACGCCTGCTCGTTCTCGCGGTTGAAGAAGTAGTTCTTGAGGAGCTCCGCCGTCGTCAGGCGCACCCCGAGCGAGTTGATGGTGTCGAATATCTGCTGCTCGTCCTCGCCCTCGGTAAGGTCGATGCAGACGAACTGGACGTTCGACTTGATCGTGTTCCTGTCGACCTTCTCCGGGTCGATATTCTTGAGGAAGTAGTTGTAGGCAAGGACGATGGCCGAGGAGCCCTCGAGGGGTTCGCAGCCCGTGGCGCTGACGACCTTCTCGAAATCCTGCCGGTCGTACTTGCCGTGCCGCAAGGCGACATCGCCGGTCTCCAGGACGAAATCTCGCTCAAACAAATTGTTGGTGCCGTTTTTCGCGCAGAGTGCCTTGAAGAAGATGACCATGGTCGTGAGTCGCTGCTGGCCGTCGATGACGGTGCGAACCTCGGAGACCTCGGACCAGGTGTTGCCGGAGGAGGCCTGCTTCAGGATGATGGAGCCCAGGAAATAGGGCCGCTTCGAGGCCGTGACGAACTCCATGTCGCCGAGGAAACGCTCCCATTGCTCTTCTCCCCAGACGTACGCCCTTTGGTAAAAAGGTATTTCGAGCAGGCGCGATCCGTTGAACACGCCGCTTATCGTTGCTTTTCCTGCATCCATCCTTAAAGCCCTATCTATCCTTTGCGGTTATTGCTGGCGGGGTCAATTTTATCAATACGCTGCTTGACCCTTTAATGTTCCCGGTCCTTGCCGTCTTCTCCCCAGAAGGTGCTCGAAGATGATGCGCAGGTCCTCGTCATCAAGGCAGCCGCCCTCGAGGCAGCCACGGTCGATGGTATCGATCATCGTCTGCCCCTTCTTCTTCGAGCGGTCGTAGATCACTGTGTCGAGGGATAGCTCCCTGCCGTCGCGCGTGAACATCTCGTGCATGAATTCGGCACTGTTCGCTTGACTCCAATCGCGTACCGCGTGCTCGAGCGGGCCGCTTCCCCTCGATATGGCGACATCCCAATGCTCGCAGTTAAGCAGAAGAAGTCGGTTCATGAACTCGACGCCCGAAAAACCGAGTCTCGCAAACGGCGGAAATAGAGGGTCATCTGAAAAGACCGCAGCATACTCACTGCTCAACGGCATATACGCGAGATGAAAATCGTACGAGTCGTTCTCGGGCCCGATGATGAACATAGGCATCGACGTCGTAACGAACCCTGAGCCGACGGGTGCCCTAAGGATGGAGAAGCTCTTCTCAAAAAAAGCCTTTCGAATACGGTTAACTGGCACAATATCATCGTTGGAGAAGAGCATGGTTGCGGCGGCGGCAAGCTCGACCACCGCTTGGGAATCCCCGCGCCAATCCGACCAATCGAGCAAGCCGAGCTCATAGGGTGTCAGATGAACGTTTCTGAGCAGCTCTTCGGCAGTCTCGCGTGACCATTTCTTGTCGACGCGCATACTGATAGGGTGCCGGACGATGATATTTGCTGCCAGCTCGCAAACGGCGGCTTTCCCATCAGAATACCCTTCGTCTTCGCACCGGTCTTCTTTCTGGCGTTCCAAAAAGCGATCGTAAAGCGGCGCGATGCGGCTCTCGAGCTCAGATAGCTTAACCTCGATGAGGTTCTGCGCATAGAATCTGTCTGTCGCATCGCCTGTCGCATCGGCATGCTCGACCTCATAAAGATCGCGCATGCTGCAAAGGTTCTCGCAATTCGTGCGGAAGAAGGAGCCCTTCTGTCTGCTGTAGGCATGAAGCTGCCCGGAGGAATCCGCGAAATGGCGCAGGTAGAACCGCGGCACCCAGTGCTGCTTTCGCGTCATCTTTCCGGGCAGCTTCGACATCCTAAGCCTTCACCGCCTCGTATTGGTAGGTCGTGCGCACGTTGTAATGGAAGTCGTTTCCGAGGTCCAGCGCCTCGAAGTGCTTCTTGGCGCAGCCGATCTTGATCTTCTCCGCGTCGCGCAGGGCGGGCTCGCCGTTCTTGCCGCCCTTGGTCTCGGTCACGAAGTACACGCGGCGCTCGCCGTCGGCCTCCTCGACGTACGCCCAGTCGGGGTTGTAACTGCCGAGCGGCGTGTCGATCTTGAACGCCGAGGGCAATTTCGCGAACACGAGAACCTCCTCCTGCTTGTCTAGAGCCTCGGCAAAGGAGCGCTCGACCCCCGCCGAGTCGTAGACCACGTAGTTGTACAGGCTCTTGCTCGTCATGTCCGGCTTCCACGCGTTCTGCCCAAGGTAGGCCGTGTAGTCGTCAAGCTCGAGGTCGCGCATGGTGTACCACTCGTCCTCGGGAAGGCGCACGTACTTGATGCCCTGGGCGATGAGGTCGTTCTTCACGCGGTTGATCTTGTCGCCGACCTGCGCGAGGAAGGTCGCGGGGTCGATCTCGAACTCGTCGAGGCGGCTGCAGCCCTCGAGGATCGCCTTGATGGTGCCGCGGGTGAGCCCGACGGCGTCCTGCAGCTCTGCGATCGGGTCGGGAAGGTCGTATTTCACCTTTCCCGAAACGGACACCACGGAGGTGCCCGTGCCCTCGGCGCTCACGCCCGCGTCGTCGATGCCCAGCGAGGCACGCTCGCTCGTCACCTGGGGCGGGCGCACGGCGAGCATGCCGTCGACAGCTTCGATGGCATGCTCGATGAGCTTGCCGGAGTCGACCTCGACCTGGAAGCGCGTGCGCTGGCGGATGCGGTCCCACAGGGCCTGGAACGCAGGGTCGAGCGTGACGTCCTTCTGCAGCTCGACCGAGACCTCCTTGGCCTTGTCACGGATCTGGACCCTCTGGGACTTGTGGATGATGATCGCCTCGACCTGCTCCTTGGCAGGCTCGAGCTCGGCGGGGAGCTCGACCTTGCCCTCCTCGGCGGCCGCCTTCAGCTCGGGCGTCACCGCGCCCTTGCCGTCGACCATGCCGGTCGCGACGAGGTGGTCGTAGACCTGCTTGGACTTCTCGTAGCCCAGGCGCTCCTCGACGCCATCATCGCCCTTGAACGTGACCTTCGTGAAGCTCTCCGGAGTGATGACGCCGAACTTGAAGTCCTCAGCCTCAAGCTCCTTCTGCAGGCCGTTGGCGAAGTCGTCGTAGCTCTCGTTCGCGATGACGGTGAGCACGTTCGCCTCTGGGTCGTACAGGCGCTCGCCATCCTGGTTCACGCACAGGCGCAGACCGCGGCCGATCTTCTGGCGCTTGGTCAGGTTGTCCTTTGTCTCGACGAGCGTGCAGATCTGGAACACGTTGGGGTTGTCCCAGCCCTCCTTGAGCGCGGAGTGGCTGAAGACGAAAGAGACGTCCTTGTCCGCGTCCTTGCCGTCCGGGAAGGAGATGAGCGTCTCCTTCTTCTGCATGATGAGCTCGAAGGCCCCGGCGTCGTCGGCGGTGCCGGCGGCTCCCTTGGAGTCCTTGAACTTGCCCTTCTTGTCCTTGGCGAAGTATCCCTGGTGCACGGCGTGGGGGTCGCGCACCAGCGGGGCGCCGACGGCTTCGTAGCACTCGAGCCACGTGCCCTTGCCGATCCCCGCCGCCTTTGCGATGCGACGAGGCGCCTTCGAGTTCAGGGCACCTGCGTACTCCTCCTCAAACATCAGGGCGTACAGGCCGCCGTGGACTTCGGGCTCGTAGACGCGGTATCGGTCGACGCGGTCGATGAAGAAGAGCGAGAGCACCTTCACGCCGCGCGGCCACAGCTCGAACTGGCGGGCCAGGTGGTCCTCGATGGTGCGGCGGATCTGCGCGCGCTTGACGACCTCCTCGTTGACGTCGCCCAGCGCCTCGCCGAGCTCGAGCACCTCGCCGTTCTGGAACTCTATGAACTCGTCGCCCACTGCGGCGCCGATGTTGTTGACCACCCAGCCGCTCTCGTAGTCGCTGTTCTCGCCGCTCTTCTGGTAGAGGTCGTTGCCGGTCTTCACCGTGACGGCCTTGCGCTTCTGCGTGCCGTCGGCCTGGCGCACGTCGATGGACACCTTGGCGGAGAACGGGTCGGACTTGACGGACTCGAGCCTCACGTACGCGCCGTTGAGGTTCGCCTCGGCCTTGATCGAGTCCACGCAGATGCCCTTCACCAGGTGGCGCTCGAAGGCGTCGACCGGCGTGAGGCGGTAGATCATGTTGTAGGCCTGCTTGTGCGTGGCCGAGTAGCGCAGCACGAACAGCGGGTTCAGGCTCTTGATGGCGGCCTTGGCCTGCTTGGTGTTGTCGACGCTCTGGGGCTCGTCGATGATGACGACGGGCTTGCAGGCGCTCACGAGCTCGCGAGGGCTGAAGCCGCCGGTGAGCTTCTCGCTGGGACGGTGGAAGAGGTTGCCCTCCTTCGCGGTGCCATCCTTCTCGAGGCCCTTGTTGAACGCGTCGATGTTGATGACCATGACCTGGATGGAGCTCGACGTGGCGAAGTTACCCACCGGCCCCATGTCCTTCGAGTCGTACACGAAGTAGTCGAGCGGCGTGCGGTCGTAGAGCGTCTCGAAGTGCCTGCGGGTGGTCTGGAGGCTCTTGAGGACGCCCTCGCGGATGGCCACGCTCGGCACGACGATAACGAACTTGGTGATGCCGTAGCGGCGGTTTAGCTCGTAGATGGAGCGGATGTAGACGTAGGTCTTGCCGGTGCCGGTCTCCATCTCGACGGTGAAGTCTCGCAGGCGCCCATCGGTGAGGACGTCGGTTGCCGGGAGGCAGCCCTCCTCCTGCACGGCGTGCAGGTTGTCGAGGAGCTGGCCCGGCGCCACGCGAAGCTCGTTGCCGTGGCCGACCATGAGCTCGCCGATTGCCGTCTGGCCTTTGCGGCCGGAATCGGCGGAGAATACGCTGCCAATAAATTGTTGTCCGCGGAACAGGTCGCAGGTTGCTTCGATGGCCTCCAGCTGGTGCTGCTGGTCGGATGAGAACTTGAACTCGAGCGCCGCCATGCTAGACCGTCCTCAATTCGATCTCACAGCCCATGCGCTCGCCGGCGTGCTTGAAGATCTGCACGGCGTTGAGCTTGAGGGTGTCGTCGAGGACGGAATCGAGGATGAGAACGCGCCTGGGCTCCATGTCGGCGATGGCCTCGAGCGCCTCAATGGTGAGGCCTCGGGACATGCAGCAGACGAGCTCGTCGCAAGCGACGGACCAGATGGGATAGCCCGCGGCTTCAGACTTCTCGACGGGCAGCGTGAGCTCGAGGCCCCATTTGAGCATCATCTCGAAGACGATATCCATATCGGAGCGATCGGGCTTGACCACGTCGAAGAGGAGCTGACCGGGCTCGGGCTTCTCAATGCCGGACTCATCGAGCTCGAACACACGGAAGCCGATGTCGGGAAGCTGCTTGGGTCCCTCGCCAAGCTTGAGTTGACGGTTGGATTCCTCGAGCTCGGTTTTGATTTTGTCGCCTGCGCGGCGAATGCGTCCTTCGCCTATGTCGCAGAGAGTCTCATACCCGTCCTTGTAGGCGTCGCGTTTCGGGTCACAAGGCTCTGGAAGCTGGACAAGGATAAACTGATAGCGATCATCTTTTCCGAGCTCCTGCAGGAACATGGCATGGGCGGTCGATGCTGAGCCTGAGAAAAAATCAAGCACAATATCACCCGTGCTTAAATGCTCATGTACGGTAAAGAAGCAAGCAACCGAAAACAATAGATAGACCGCCAGCACTACACTATTCCGAACCAAAGACCAAAAGATAAGCATTTTGAGAAAATCTAAACTTTTGGATTTTCCTACAATGCCGACTACGGCGGAATCCCTCCCACTCCTTATATATTTCTTTCTGTATACATTGAATTTGTATTTAGTAAAATGCAGACAACACCACGGATCGGCTTTTGGCTGGACAATTCCAACCAAACACCGCAGCAGACAGTAGAAACCATTCTGAACGTTAGGAAGCCGGTATGATTGTTACATATAAGGGGAAGAAAAATTTCTTTTAGATACTTGTTTTCCTAAAACTGATGTGATATAATAATTCAAGTCCAGAAAAGGAGTAAAAAATATGCGGCAAGGTATTCTTAAATAAAACTATAATCAAATAGTGGGAACAAAGGATTATGATAGTCCCTTTTGTAGGGGCTTAGTTTTTTGTACCCAATTTAAGAATACTTTTGCCTTATCA
>JAXKHW010000017.1:0-11888 GCA_036549635.1 Collinsella sp.
ACGGGGGCAAAGCTCAGCCACTCGTGCTCGGTACCGTCCTGCTTCATCTGCTCGCGAATAGCGGCAGCGACCACATCGCGCGGCTGAAGCTCGTCGGTAAAGCGCTCACCGGCGGCATTGAGCAAAATCGCGCCCTCGCCGCGGCAGCTCTCGCTGATCAAGAAGGTGCGGCCCGGCTGCGGCGAGAACAGTCCCGTCGGGTGAATCTGCACGTAGTCCAGATGCTCCATCGTAATGCCGTGCTCCTGCGCGATGTAGCAGGCGTCGCCGGTGAGCTGCGGATAGTTGGTGGAGTGATCGTACACGCCGCCGATGCCACCCGTCGCCCACAGCGTGTGGCGGGCATGAATCTTAAACGGCTCGCCGGCATGCACGCCCTCGGCGGCGTTTGCCAGCTCGTCGGCGGGACGAACTGAGTTGTCCTCGTCCACGGGAACGGCAACGACGCCGGTGCACACCGTAACGCCATCACGCTCGCCCGTCAGGATGTCGGTCATGGCCACGTGCTCCAAAATCTGCACGTTGTCCAGCTTGCGAACGGCCTGGAGCAGCTTGGTCGTGATCTCCTTGCCCGTAATATCGGCATGGAAGGCAATGCGTGGGCGGCTGTGCGCGCCCTCACGGGTAAAGTCGAGGCTGCCGTCGGCCTTGCGCTCAAAGTCCACGCCCATCGCCAGCAGGTCGTTGATGACCGAGCGGCTCGAGCGAATCATGATGTCGACGCTCTCGCGGCGGTTCTCGTAGTGGCCGGCGTGCATGGTGTCCTCAAAGAAGGCATCGTAGTCCGAGCCTTCGGGCAGTACGCAGATGCCGCCCTGCGCGAGCATCGAATCGCACTCGTCGACAGTACCCTTGGAAAGCATAATCACGCGCGTGCTCGTCGGCAGGTTGAGAGCTGCGTACAGGCCCGCCACGCCGCAGCCGGCAATGACGACGTCGCACTCCATATCGGGGTATTGCTTGGTTTCCACAGGAATCCTCTCCTTTGTAATGTGACATAAGGAACCGTCCCTCATGCCACATTGTTCTAGCGCGCTGCGTACTCGAGCATACGGTCGAGCGTAAGTTTTGCCTGGTCGGCAGCCTCGTCCGAGACGCCGATCTGCACCTCGCCCTCGCCCGTCTCCAGGCAGCGCACGAGCTTTTCGAGCGTGATGAGATCCATGTTGACGCAGGTGGGCTGCACCGCGGGGAAGTAGAACTTTTTGCCGGTGCCCTGGCAGCGGCGCTCGAGCTCGTAGAGCACGCCGCGGACCGTCACGATAATGAACTCGCTCGCGTCGGACTCCTCGGCATACTTGATGATGCCGGCAGTAGAGCCGATGTAGTCAGCCTCGGCCAGGACGTCGGCCTTGCACTCAGGATGCGCCAGCACGAGCGCGTCGGGGTGGGCCTCCGTCGCGTCGACGATCTGCTCGACGGTGATGATGTGATGGCGCGGGCAGTAGCCGTTGTTGAGGATGACGTGCTTTTGCGGCACCTGCTCGGCTACGAAGCGACCGAGGTTTTGGTCGGGAATGAACAGGATATGCTGCTGCGGCAGCTCGGACACGATCTTGACGGCGTTGGAGCTGGTGACGCACACGTCGCTCCAGCTCTTGATCTCGACCGTGGAGTTGACGTAGCAGACGACAGCCAGGTCGTCGCCGTACTCGGCGCGCGCCGCGTCGACCGTCTCGCGCTTGACCATGTGCGCCATGGGACAGTCCGCGCCCGGCTCGGGCAGCAGCACGGTCTTAGTGGGATTGAGCAGCTTGGCGCTCTCGCCCATAAACTCCACGCCGCACAACACGATGGTCTGCTGCGGCAGGCTTTTGGCGAGCTTTGCCAGGTAGAAGCTATCGCCGACGTAATCGGCAACGGCTTGGACCTCGGGCGCCACGTAATAGTGCGCCAGGATCACCGCGTCACGTTGGGTTTTTAGTTGCTGAATGGCCTCGACGAGCTCTGCGGGCACCAGTGCCGCGCGCTCCGTTGCCGTCGTTGCCGATGCTAGGCCGGCCGCGATATCGCGTGCAAGCTCCGACGCATCCATGTTCGCGCTCTGTGCCATCAAGGCCCCTCTCTTTTGGCGAATCTTGGGGCTTTAGTATGACACCTAGGTTTACAGCTGACAAGACAGCTGTAAACCCAGGTGTAAAGTTGAAATAAAGATTCAATCATGTGGCAGGTCCATTTTCGAACTGGCAAGCTGAGGATAGCTGAGCTCTCGATGGCGCAGGAGGCATCTTTCGCCACCGCAATACCGCTTGGCGCGAGTTGCACGCCGTGGGGCGCAAACGGTCCGCACCCCCGCAAGCGGCGCGTACCCGATGTGGCAAAATCGAACTACTTAAGGGGGCCGAATGCTCAAGATTATTGCCTGCGACGATGATGTCGCTTTTCTAGATAGACTGCACCGGATGATCGACCGTTGGTCGACTGAGACGGGCACGGCGGTCGATGTTGCGCTCGTCACGCGCGGCGAGGACCTGCTGGCCCGCCATGCCACATCGCGCGCCGACATCATTCTGCTCGACATGATCATGCCGCTCGTCAACGGCATGGACACCGCGCGCGAATTGCGCCAGGCCGATACCGCCGTGCGCCTGGTGTTCCTCACCTCGTCGCCCGAGTTCGCACTGGAGTCCTACGAGGTCCGTGCTTTCGACTATCTGCTCAAGCCCGTGACTTACGAACGCCTGGCGCAGTTACTTAACGAGCTTTCGAGCATGCGCCCGGCGGCAACCGACGAGCTCGTGATCAAAACTTCCTTTGGCTACCACGCCCTGCGCCTGTCCGACATCGAATATGCCGAGGCGCGCAACAAGCACGTGGTCTTCCACCTGCGCGACGGACGCGACATCGAGGCACTCGAGTCGTTCCGCAGCGTCGAGGACCGTTTGGCGCAAAATGCCACCTTCTTTAAATGCCACCGTAGTTACCAGGTCAACTTGCGCAACATCGACCACTTCGATCGCACGGACATCGTCATGCGCTCCGGCGCGTGCATTCCACTGTCGCGCAGCAGCAAGCAGGGGTTCCAAGACGCCTACTTTGCGGTGCGTTTCGAGGGCGGGAGGCGCTAATGCCCGCAACGGCCGAAATGGTCCTTTGGGCAATCCACCACGCCACAACGCTACTCTTTGGCGTCTTTGCCTCGGCGGCGCTGTGCGGTGTCGAGATCAACCGGCGTCATGTGCTTGAACTGGTGCTGGTCGGTGCCGTAACCGGATGCGCATTTGGCCTCGCCAATGCCGTCGGCGGCGAGCTTTTCGCCCGCCAGGTCTATCCGCTCGTCGTGCACCTGCCGCTTACCGTCTACCTATGCGCGCGCTACCGCCTGAGCCCGCTGCTTGCCGTGCTCGGCATTACGAGTGCCTATCTGAGCTGCCAGTTCAGCAATTGGATGGGCATCGCCGCATTTGCCGCAACCGATTCTCAGATCGCGTACTATCTGGCGCGCATCGCGACCACACTCGCCGTCTTTGCCGTCCTGATGCATTGGGCCGGCGACATCGGTCCGCGCTTGGCGATTAAAAGTACCACCGAGCTGGGCATCCTTTTAATCCTGCCGCTCGTCTATTACGTCTTTGACTATGCCACCAACGTCTACACCACGCTGTTCCACTCGGGCTCGGTGGTGACGGTTGAGTTTTTGGCATTTGCGCTCTGTGCCTTCTATCTTATGTTTCTTGCCGTTTACCTGCGCGAATACGAAGAAAAGGAAACCGCCGAGCGAGAGCGCTGGATGCTCGAAACCCGCGACAACGCCGCCATCAAAGAGCTCGAGGCTTGGCGTCAATCTGGGCGCGAGCTGTCGATTCTTCGCCACGATATGCGCCACTTCCTACGCGGCCTGGCCGCTTTAATTGAGGAGGGCCACACCGACGAGGCGCTCAAACGCATCGATGAACTCTGCGAAGCCGGCGATCGCACCGCCGTACGCCGCTTCTGCGCCAACGAGACCGTAAACATCGCGCTTTCGTCATTTAACTCGGATATCAATAGAAACGGCATTACCGCCAACCTGCGCGCCGCCGTACCCGAAACCATCCACATAGGTGACGCCGACCTGTTCAGCGTGCTCTCAAATGCCTTGGAAAACGCTATCACCGCCGCAAGCGCCGCACCCCAAGGAAAGCGATTCGTCGACTTTGACCTGCGATTAGAGGACGGCCAGCTGCTGCTGTTAGTTTCCAACACGTTTGACCGCGCGCCGCGCATGGTCGATGGCATGCCCGTGACCCGGCATGCGGGCCACGGCTTTGGCACCAGGAGCATCAAACTTGCCGTGGAGCGCATGAACGGCAACTGTCGGTTCCGCATTAACGGCGATCGGTTTGAGCTGCGCGCTGTGATGTAGAAGTGCGGCGCCGATCTCGAGGCGCGCCTTGCCCGCCAGGCAATCGCTCGCCGGCGCCAATCCGCTACAGCGGCGCGGCTGCCGGGGTCAGCTGCTTGATGTATGCCCACATGCGCTGCTTGGCGGCTTTGTCAGTGAGCGCCGCCTCAAAACCGTCGAGCGCGAGCACGCGGCGACCCTGCACATTGGCGACCAAGCCGGGCTTGAGCATGGCGGTGTCGAAGTCATCGATCGCCACGAGCATATCGGCGTAGGTCTCGCGCATGGCGTCAGCCGCGTTGTTGTCGAGCAGTAGCACCGCCTCGGGGTCCAAAGCCTCAAGCGCCTCACGGAACAGCTCGCACGGCAGAGTCTCGCCCACCGCGACCGCTCCGTCACCCACGCCGGCGACGCTTGCCAGCACGCAAAAATCCTCGGGCGCGTAGCCGATGGCCCCAAGCGCCTTGCGCAACGCCGCGCCATCCGGGCCGGCGGCAAGCTCGCCACCCGAACGCTCGGCCTCGTCCAAATCGCCTTTGACCAGCACGATCGGCGAGCACGCGTTGCCCGCAATACGCACGCCACGGACCGCAAGCGATGTGAGCTCCTGCTCGGCCGCCTGGGCGATGGCTTCTTTTTTCTGGCTTTGTGACGTGGACATGCGCTCTCCAATCGTTTGCGTGCCCACCATTATATAAAAGAGCTGCCCGCGAGTGGTTGCTTTGCGGACGGCTGGGTATAAGCACGGTCGTACTGAGTTTTACGCGGCTGAGCCGCGTCACATTATGGAGGTCACCATGGCTGACATTAATCAGATTACCCCCGAGAACTTCGATTCCATCGTTAACGACAGCCTGCCCGTGCTGGTCGATTTTTGGGCACCGTGGTGCGGGCCCTGTCGATCCCTCTCGCCCATCGTTGACGAGGTTGCCGATGAGCTGGCGGGCAAGCTCGCCGTTGCCAAGTGCAACGTCGACGACAACCAGGACCTGGCCATGAAGTATGGCGTCATGAGCATCCCCACGCTGATTGTGTTTAAGAACGGCGAGGAGATTGACCGCTCAGTTGGCGCTCTGCCCAAGGCGAGGCTGCAGGCGCTGCTGGAAAAGCATCTGTAATACGCTTGTTACTTACCCGCCGTCTATGAGCGCTTTTGCACCGCTCGCCGGACTTCTGGATGCACCGAGTGCAACCACGGATAGTATGGTAGTCACAAACAGCCCCCAGTGAACGGGTGCGGGTCGCACAGACTCGTACCCGTTTTCTTATGCAGCTGTGCGCAGAGCGGGCGTAGTAAAATCTGAACCACTGAACTGCCCCATACAAAAGGAGATTTCCCATGCATGATGTTGGAATGAACATGAGCCAGCTTGCCATGAGCGTCAAACAGGTCGACGACACCATCGAGCTCGCTCATGAGTGGAGCCATCAGTTGCTGCATGCGACCGAGAATTTTGACATGGAGCGCATCGGCGCCAAGCTCGAGGCCGCCATGGCCGCGCTGCACGAGGCGCATGACGCGCTCGAGGGCTACGAGGAAGCCATCGAGGCCGACCACAACTCCGTCGGCTCCGTGAAGCTGGTGTAAGGTGGCCGAACACGAGCACGGCTGCGGGTACGAGCACGAGCATCCGCACGGGGCGGACGGTGACGCGGGCTGCCACTGTAGTGGTTCCGGCTCCGAGCTGGTCCGTTTTTCGGTTACCGCACCCGACGACCTGCTGCGCCGTTTTGACGAGCAGATCGCACGCCGCGGCGACGTGGCCAACCGATCCGAGGCCGTGCGCGACCTGATTCGCGCCTCGATCGCCAAGGAGCAGATGCGCACGCCCGATGAGCACGTTATCGGGTCGCTCACCATGATCTACGACCATCACACCGGCGATCTGACGCGCCGCCTGGACGAAGTGCAGCACGACTACACCGACGAGATCGTATCGACCATGCACGTGCATCTGGATCACCACAACTGCTTGGAGATTCTGGCGCTCAAGGGTCGCGGCGAGCGCGTCTACGAACTAGCCGACCGTCTGCTGGGCCTGCGCGGCGTTAAGCACGGCGAGCTCACGTGCGCCGCCACCAAGCAGAGCCTGGGGCTGTAGCGGGATTTCCCGCAGCGCACCCGCCAAAAAGGGACAGGTTTGTTTTGGCAGGTTTAGCGTTTTACCGACCAAAATAAACCTGTCTATTTTGGTCGGTTTTGATGAGGAGTGTCGCATGCGGCATGTGCATATTCATGTGACGGGCATTGTGCAGGGCGTTGGCATGCGACCGTTTGTGTATCGCGAGGCCATGACGCATGGCATTTGCGGATGGGTGCTCAATGCGGGCGACGGCGTGCATATCGAGGCGCACGCTCCGGCCGATGCGCTCGATGCTTTTGTTGCCGCGCTTTCTGAGCATGCGCCTGCGGCAGCTCGCGTTGAGCGAGTCGATATTGCGGATTTGGAGCCTGGCGGCTGGAGCGCTGCCGATGAGCAGGGCTTTCACATTGTGGCGTCGCAGGACCAGACCGCACACACGACGCTCGTCTCGCCCGATATCGCCACCTGTGACGATTGCCTGCGCGAGTTGTTCGATCCCGCCGACCGACGCTATCACTACCCCTTTATCAACTGCACTAACTGCGGCCCACGCTTTACCATCATCCGATCGCTGCCTTATGACCGAGCGGCCACGTCGATGGATTGTTTTCCCATGTGTCCCAAGTGCGCTGCTGAGTATGTCGACCCACTCGACCGGCGTTTTCACGCGCAGCCCGATGCCTGCTTTGATTGCGGGCCGCATATTACGTGGCGCGAGGCTGTAAACGGCAATGCGTGCGGGAATTCGTCCGCGACACCGGCCGTCGGCACCACACGCGAGGCCAGCGACGCTATCATCGAGCGCTGCGTTGAGCTGCTGGCCAGCGGTGGCATCGTCGCCATCAAGGGCCTGGGCGGATTCCATCTAGCCTGTGACGCTGCCAACGAGCAGGCGGTGGCCGAGTTGCGCCGTCGCAAACGCCGCAGTAACAAACCACTTGCCGTCATGGTACGCAGTCTTGCTGATACCGAGCGCCTGTGTCATATCGACGATGCTGAACGCGATCTGCTCGCTGGCAGTATCCGCCCCATCGTGCTGCTGCGCCGGCGCACTGTTAGCGAGGACAACGACGGTTCCCCCGACATCCTCGCCCTCGCGCCATCTGTCGCGCACGACCTGCCCGAGCTCGGCGTCATGCTCCCCTATACGCCGCTTCAACATCTGTTGCTTGCCGCGGCAGAAGTCTGCGGTATGCACGCGCTCGTCATGACCAGCGGAAACCTGAGCGAAGAACCCATCGAGACCGACGACGACCTTGCCTGGGAACACCTCGTTGCTGCCGGCATCGCCGACGCGTTGCTCGGTAACGACCGCGCGATCCTCTCGCGCTACGACGACTCTGTAGTGCGCGTGGTCGACGGCGCCATTATGCCCGTTCGCCGCGCTCGCGGATATGCACCCCAGCCGCTACCGTTGCCGGCGCTCGACGGCGCTCCGTCCTGCGTGCTCGCCTGCGGGCCACAACAAAAGGCCACGATTGCACTCGCGCGTGAAGGGACGAACGGCAAGACAACCTGTTTTGTGTCGCAGCATATCGGCGATGTTGAAAACGGCGGAACCTTCGATGCCTGGAACGCCGCGCGCACGCGCTTGAAAGATCTCTTTGACTTGGCGCCCGCCGCCTTGGCCTGCGATGTGCACCCCAGCTATCTATCGGGCCAGTGGGCGCGCGAGCAGGCGCGAAAATGCAATCTGCCGCTCGTCGAGGTGCAGCACCATCATGCGCATATCGCGAGCGTAATGGCCGAGGCCATCGCCGCGGGCCAGCTTACAACCGACGCGCGCGTCCTTGGCATCGCCTTTGACGGCACCGGCGCCGGCACCGATGGGACCATTTGGGGCGGCGAGTTTCTTGTTGCCAGCCTTGGCGGCTTTGAGCGCGCCGCGCATTTGCGCACCTGGGCGCTCCCCGGTGGGGCGGCCTCCGTGCGCGACGCCCGCCGCAACGCCTTTGCCCTGCTCAGTGAGCTCGGCCTGCTCGAGCACCCAGGTGCCGCTCGGCTTTTAGACAGCCTCAACGAGCAAACGCGCAACGTGACAGCCACCATGATCGAGCGCGGCATCAACAGCCCGCGTACCAGCAGCATGGGGCGTCTCTTTGATGCCGCGGCAGCAATTCTGGGCATCTGCGACAAGGCAACCTACGAGGGCGAACCCGCCATCGAGCTTGAGGCCGCCGCCTGGCGCGCGCTCAGCAGTGAAAGCGCCTGCCCCACCGGAAATATAGCGGGCTTTTCCGTAACCGAATCATCCCGTCCGGACGCCTGCCATGTTCTAAACTCCAGATCGCTTATTGAGGCGCTTTTGGAGGGAATCAGGGCCGGCGTACCCGCCGGCAGGCTCGCGCTCGACTTCCATATCGCCATCGCGCGCTCTTCGGCACGAATCGCACGCGAAATCTGTGCGCGCGAAGGCATCGATACCGTCGCGCTCTCGGGTGGCGTGTTCATGAACCGACTTTTGCTCCAGCTCCTCACCCGCGAGCTCAAAAGCATGGGTCTCACTGTCTTGGTTCCTCACTCCGTACCCGTCAACGACGGCTGCATCGCCTACGGTCAGGCGGCAGTCGCACGCACCCGCCTCGCACAGGTCGCACCGCAATAGGCTGTTCGGCCAGCCCACAAGCCACCGTCTCACAGGTGTAGCGCGTTTGCCCGCAGCGCCCGCGAGCGCTACCATCAACTGATGGATTATTGAGCGCCCGTCCAGCGCAAAGCGTATAAAAGGGGAACAATATGTGCCTTGCCGTTCCCGGTAAAGTAGTCAAACGCGACGACGACCTCAAGGCCACCGTCGACATGATGGGCATCGAGCGCCCCGTGTCGCTGCGACTCGTGCCGACGGCGCAGGTTGGCGACTATATTCTCGTACACGCCGGCTTTGGCATCCAGATTGTCGACGAGCAGGAAGCACAGGAAACGCTCGAGCTTGTTAATGCCATGTCCGAGCTGGTCGAAGAAGACCAGCTGGCCACCAACCCGGCGGAGGCTTACTAGTGGCGCCCGAGCAGCCGGCGCGCTCCGGTATCGATTTCTCGGCATTCCGCGATCCCAAGCTGGCTCGCGAGCTCATCGAGCGCATTCATGAGCTTGTCGGCGACCGCACCATCAACCTTATGGAAGTCTGCGGCACGCATACCGTGAGCATCGGGCGCTATGGCTTTCGCTCCATTATGCCGGCCGGGCTCAAGCTGCTGAGCGGCCCGGGCTGCCCCGTCTGCGTCACCGCCAACCGCGACATCGACCACGCAATCGCGCTCGCCAACATAGACGGCGCCATCATCACCACCTTTGGCGACATGATGCGCGTGCCCGGATCATCCACCTCGCTCGCTGCGCAAAAGGCGGCGGGGCGCGATATCCGCATCGTCTATTCCCCGCTCGACGCGCTCGACATTGCCGAGCAAAACCCTGATCGCCCGGTCATTTTTATGGGCGTGGGCTTTGAGACTACGACGCCCACCATCGCCGCCGCCATCTTGGAGGCCGAGGCGCGCGGGCTTTTGAACTTCTCGGTCTATTGCGCCCACAAGACCACGCCGCCGGCGTTGCGCGCCATCGCCAACGACCCCGAGACCACCATCGACGGCTTTATCCTGCCGGGCCACGTCGCCACCATCACGGGCTTGGCCCCCTTTGGCTTTTTGGTCGATGAGTTTAAGACTCCAGGCGTGGTCACGGGATTTGAACCGGTCGATATCCTGCAGGGCATCTGCATGCTGGTCCAGATAGTTGTCGAGGACAGGCCGGCGATTGACAACGCCTACCGCCGTGGCGTCAACGCAGACGGCAATCCCGTGGCGCGCCAGCTGGTCGAGCAGGTGTTTGAACCATGCGACACCACGTGGCGCGGGCTGGGGCCGATTGCGGCTTCGGGACTCGCCATTCGTCCCGAATTCTCGCGCTTTGATGCCCGTACCCGCTTTGATGTGCCCGTTGAGGCGACAGTCGAGCCGCGCGGGTGCCGCTGCGGCGACGTGCTGCGCGGGGCCATTACGCCGAGCGACTGCCCGCTCTTTGGCCGCACCTGCACGCCCGAGCACCCCGTCGGCCCGTGCATGGTGAGCTCCGAGGGCAGCTGCGCGGCGTACTACCGCTACCGCAACTAGCCCGGACACACCCGCACACCGGCACCACCCACGATTGGAGTTTTCGATATGTCCCATAGCGTTACCGATAGCACCGTCCTGCTGGGCCACGGCTCCGGCGGCCAGATGATGAAACGCATCATCGATGAGGTCTTTTGGGATGCCTTTGGGTCGCCCGAGCTGCTCGAAGGCAACGACGCCGGCGTCGCCACGCTGCCCGCGAGCGGGCGCATCGCCATGTCGACCGACAGCTTTGTAGTCTCGCCGCAGTTCTTCCCCGGTGGCAACATCGGCCGCCTCGCCGTGTGCGGAACCGTCAACGACGTCGCGACCTCGGGCGCCAACGTGCGCTACCTATCGTGCGGCTTCATCCTCGAAGAGGGCTATCCCATGGATAAGCTCCACCAGATTGTGCAGACGATGGCCGAAACGGCGCACGAAGCGGGCGTGTCCATAATCACGGGCGACACTAAGGTGGTCGAGCGCGGCGGGGCCGACGGCGTCTATATCAATACCGCCGGTGTGGGCGAGGTACCCGCGGGCGTGGCGCTCAGTGGCGCAAACTGCCGGCCCGGCGACGTCATCCTGGTGTCGGGCACACTGGGCGACCACGGCATCGCCATCATGAGTCAGCGCGAGGGTCTGGCGTTTTCGAGCACCATCGAAAGCGACGCCGCGCCGCTCAACCACCTGATTGCCGATGTGCTTTCCGCAGCACCCGACACACGCTGCTTCCGCGACCCCACGCGCGGTGGCCTGGCGTCCACACTCAACGAGTTTGCCCAGGCCAGCGGTGTTGCCATGGAGGTCGACGAAGATGCCGTGCCCGTGCGTCCCGGCGTGCAGGCCGCCTGCGAAATGCTCGGCTACGATGTACTGCAGGTGGCAAACGAGGGCAAGATGGTTGCCGTCGTGCCTGCCGAGCAAGCCGATGCCGCGCTGAGCGCCATGCGCGCCGCCCGCTACGGCGAGAATGCCGCCATCATCGGTCGCGTGCTGCCGCTTGAGTCAGGCGCCCGTCCCGCCGTGCGCGTGCGCACCGGCTGGGGCTCGACTCGTATCCTCGACATGCTCGTGGGAGAGCAGCTGCCGAGGATTTGCTAACGGCAAAAGCTTGCGGCCGGCGCGATGCGACTTGATATCCCTGGAGATGTTCAGATTCCAAGCTCGCCCAACGCGGAAGCCCAGTATTATGAGGTGCGTTTTTAAAGCCAATGACGGGAGCTTTCATGGCAGCAGCTTTTTCCCATGTGATCTTTGATCTGGACGGCACCATCCTCAACACGCTCGAGGACCTGGCGGCCGCCGGCAACCATACCTGCGAGACGCACGGCTGGCCCACGTTTGCCGTAGACGAGTACCGCTACAAGGTGGGAAACGGCATGCTCAAGC
>JAXKHW010000198.1:0-1928 GCA_036549635.1 Collinsella sp.
CTTACCGATCAGGTTACGACTTTGGCCCAGGCGGCCGGCGCCCAGGGCGGCGCCCAGGGTGCCGTCACCGCGCTCGATAGCGCCATTCAGGGCTACACCACTGTCCAGGATGGCCAACAGCTGAGCCTGGCCGGAGCCATCGCCTATATGAACAGCGCGATCAACCCGGCAAACCCCACGGCCGTGAACCCCGGTCTTGTCGCCGGTGTTGGCTCTGCAGCAACGGGCGCGGGTCAGCTGAGCGATGGCGCCGCGGCTCTTGCCGCGGGCACCGACCAGCTTGCTGCGGGCACACAGCAGCTCAACGGTGCCACGCCCGCGCTTGCCAACGGCGCATCACAGCTCAACAACGGTGCGGCGCAGCTCAAGACAGGTGCTGCTAGCCTTGCTAGCGGCATGAATCTTCTCTCCTCGGGTGCAGGTACGCTTGCCAGCGGCGCATCCGAGCTCGGCAACGGCATGCAGGAGCTTACCGACCGAACGAGCAATCTCGATACTCAGGTCATCGACACCGTTAAGGACAAGATCGAGGAAATGCTCAACCCCGGCTTTACGCCGACGGACTATGTCAACGGCGAGCAGGGCGGACATATAAATCGCGTGCAGTTTATCTATATGACGGGCGCGATCAGCAAGTAGGCAGCCGCGCCCTTGTGGCGATTGGCATCGATAGCAAGTTATGAGGGGAGGGCCCTCGGGCATTGTCTCGGCAGCCCCTCTTTGCTGTCAGCGGCCACTTCGCGTCTTTGCAGAAGCTGTACCGCAAGATTTGTGTTTGGAAGGAGACGCGCTTTCTGCAAGGGGCGGAGCGCGGAAAGCATGTCCCGGATTTGATGCTCGGAACGGGATGAGCTTTCCGGATCGGACCCCAAGCGGAAAGCGCGTCCCGTTTCGGGGCTTCAGAATGGGACGCATCCGGAAACCGCATCCCACTCTGAGCCGAAATTCCGGGATGAGATTTCCGCCGAGGACACCCTGCGCCGACGGCAACGCAAAAAGGGCGCCCGCGCGAATGCGGACGCCCTTGTGTAGGGTCGAGATATCAACCAGCCAAGATATCGGCCCTGCGGCCAGCTCTTAGTAGTCGAACTGGTGGTAGTAGCGGCGGTACTTGAGGTTGTGCTTGGTGACCAGCTCGTAGTTGCGCGAGAGGCGGTCGGTGGTCAGCACGGACAGGATCCACGGCGACACGATGACGCGGAAGTCGTCGTCCAGGCCCGGGATCGCGTACTCGGCGGTGTCGATGATGACGTAGTCCTCGTCGCCGGTCACGCCGCTGGTGAGGAAGGCGCGGACGCGCTCGTCGAGGGCGCGGCACTCGTCCTCTCCCATGAACAGGAACACCGGGACGCCGGGCTCGAGCAGCTCGAGCGTGCCGTGGAAGAAGTCGTGCGAGGTGATGTGGCGGATGCGCTTCCACTGCATCTCCTCGAGCAGGCACATGGAGTACAGGATGGTCTCGCCCCACAGCGCGCCCGAGCCGATGAACATGGTGTAGTCGGCCAGCGCGTACTTCCTGGCGAGCTCCTCGGCGCGCGGCTCGAAGCGCTTGCGGATGTCGAGCATGTCCTTCCAGACGTCCTTCGTCTGCTCGATGAACAGGTCGAACTTGGGGAAGCAGCCGCGGCGGTTGAGCAGGCGCAGGCCGAAGCAGTCGGCGAGGTAGTAGCCCTTCTCGCAGCCGCCCGAACCATGGTCAGAAGCCATGGCGACGCAGTTCTCGGCACCCACAGCCTGGCCGATGGGGCCCTCGGGCTTGGTCATGGCGTAGACGCGCACGCCCATGTCCTTCATCTTCTTGACGGCCTCGAGGACCTCGGGGGTGGTGCCGGACTCGGAGGCGGTGAGCACGACGGACTTCTCGGTCATGCGCTTGTGGCCCATGGCGTTCCACTCGGCGGCGTGGATCAGGTAGACCTCGAGGTCGC
>JAXKHW010000199.1:0-14656 GCA_036549635.1 Collinsella sp.
CAATACGGCTGTTTCCTTCATAACCAACACCAACTGGCAGTCCTATTCCGGTGAGACCACCCTGTCCTATCTTGTGCAGTTCATGGGCCTCACCGTGCAAAACTTCTTGTCCGCTGGCACCGGTATCGCGGTCATGTTCGCGCTCATCCGCGGTTTCCGTCAGGTCAAGGAGCAGGGTCTGGGTTCCTTCTGGGTCGACCTCACCCGCACCGTCCTGTATGTGCTCATCCCGCTGAACCTCGTGTTCGGCATCTGCCTGGCTGCCGGTGGCGTCATCTCCAACTTCCAGCCGGCTCAGAAGGCCGAGCTCGTAGAGCCCGTCGCTGTCCAGCCTAATGCAGACGGCGGCTGGAGCGTCATCGACGGCGCCCAGATCGAGGGCGACACGGTCAAGGTCGACGGCAAGGTTGTCGAGGGCGCGAGCGTGGTCACCGAGCAGTTCCTGCCCCAGGGTCCCGCGGCTCCTCAGGTCGCCATCAAGCAGTCCGGCACCAACGGCGGCGGCTTCTTCGGCGTGAACTCCGCTCATCCGTATGAGAACCCCAGTGCCTTCACCAACATCATCGAGATGACCAGCCTGCTGCTGATCCCGGCCGCCTGCTGCTTCACCTTCGGTATCGGCGTCAAGAACACCAAGCAGGGCAAGGCCATCTTTGCCGCCATGTTCATCCTGCTGGTGATCTTCACCGGCATCATTGCCGTCAACGAGCATGCGGGCACCCCGCAGCTGGCCGATGGCGGAGCGGTCAATATCGAGATGACCGACGGCCAGGCCGGCGGCAACATGGAGGGCAAGGAGAGCCGTTTCGGTATCGCCTCCTCTTCTACCTGGTCCGCTTTCACGACGGCTGCTTCCAACGGCTCGGTTAACTCCATGCACGACTCCTACACTCCGCTGGGCGGTTTTATCCAGATGCTCCAGATTGCTCTGGGCGAGGTCGTCTTCGGCGGCGTGGGCTGCGGCCTGTACGGCATGATCGGCTTCGCCATCCTCACAGTGTTCATCGCCGGCCTCATGGTCGGACGCACGCCTGAGTTCCTGGGCAAGAAGATCGAGCCGGGCGAGATGCGCTGGGCAGTTGTCCTGTGCTTGGCAACTCCGTTTGCCATTCTGGTGTGCTCGGCCATCGCCTGCATGGTGCCCGGTCTTGCCGACCAGCTCAACAATGGTGGCGCGCACGGCTTCTCCGAGGCGCTGTATGCCTTCACCTCATGCGGCGGCAACAACGGATCGGCGTTTGCAGGCATGAACTGCAACATTCCCTGGATCAACGTCATGCTCGGCCTCGAGATGCTGTTCGCCCGCTTCATGCCCATCATCGGTACGCTGGCTATCGCCGGCTCGCTGGCCAAGAAGGGTAAGGTCGCCGAGAGCGCCGGTACCCTGTCTACCACCAACGGCATGTTCGTATTCCTGCTCGTGTTCATCGTTCTGCTGATCGGTGCCCTGAGTTTCTTCCCGGCTCTGGCGCTTGGCCCCGTTGCCGAGTTCTTCCAGATGATTGCGTAAAGGAGGGCGCAGATTTATGGCTATGCAAAAAGACATGATGGGCCGCGCGGTCCGCGACTCGTTTGCCAAACTGGATCCTCGCGTCCAGATTCAAAACCCGGTCATGTTCCTGGTGTGGCTTTCCGCCGTCATGACCTCCGTCCTGGCCGTCGCTTCCATCTTCGGTGTGCAGGACGCGGGTGTGCCCACCTACTATGTGGTCGCCATCGCGGTCATCCTGTGGCTCACCGACCTGTTCTCGAACTTCGCCGAGGCGCTTGCCGAGGGCCGCGGTAAGGCTCAGGCCGATTCCCTGCGTGCGGCCAAGAAGGATGTCGAGGCCCATCGCATCGAGTCCGTTAAGGACAAGGAACACTTCACCGTCGTTCCCGGCACCGAGCTTACGCGCGGCGACCTGGTGATCGTACGCGCCGGCGAGCAGATTCCCGGCGATGGCGACGTCATCGAGGGCGCTGCCTCCGTTGACGAGTCCGCCATCACCGGTGAGTCCGCCCCCGTGGTCCGCGAGGCCGGCGGCGACCGCTCTGCCGTTACCGGCGGTACCGCGGTGCTGTCCGATTGGATCATCGTCAAGATCTCCAGTGAGCCCGGCCAGAGCTTCCTGGACAAGATGATCGCGAAGGTCGAGGGTGCCGCGCGCAAGAAGACCCCTAACGAGATCGCTCTGGAGATCTTCCTGGTGGCCCTCTCCATCGTCTTTATCCTGGTCACGCTGGCCCTGTATTGTTACTCCTGCTTCTCGGCCGGTCTTAACGACATGGTCAACCCCACGGCCGTGACCACGCTCGTGGCACTGCTCGTGTGCCTGGCTCCCACTACCATCGGCGCCCTTCTGTCCGCCATCGGCATCGCCGGCATGAGCCGTCTGAACGAGGCCAACGTGCTGGCCATGTCCGGCCGCGCCATCGAGGCCGCCGGCGACGTCGACATCCTCATGCTCGACAAGACCGGCACCATCACCCTGGGTAACCGCCAAGCCGCCGAGTTCATCCCGGTCGATGGCGTCGATCCCGCGGAGCTGGCCGATGCCGCCCAGCTTTCCTCGCTGGCCGACGAGACCCCCGAGGGTCGTTCCATCGTCGTGCTCGCCAAGGAGCAGTTCGGTCTGCGCGGTCGCACGCTCGAGGATAAGGGTATGGAGTTCATCCCCTTCACCGCGGCAACGCGCATGTCCGGTGTGAACTACGAGGGCAATGAGATCCGCAAGGGCGCTGCCGATTCCGTGCGCACCTATGTGGAGGCAGCTGGCGGCGTGTTCTCCCAGGAGTGCGACGAGGCCGTCGAGCGCATCGCCAAGGCCGGCGGCACCCCGCTGGTCGTGACCAAGAACTGTCGCGTGCTGGGCGTTGTGTACCTCAAGGACATCATCAAGTCCGGCGTTAAGGAGAAGTTCGCCGACCTGCGCAAGATGGGCATCAAGACCATCATGGTGACGGGCGACAACCCGCTCACCGCCGCGGCAATCGCCGCCGAGGCCGGCGTTGACGACTTCCTGGCCGAGGCCACCCCTGAAGGCAAGCTCGAGAAGATCCGCGAGTTCCAGCGTGAGGGGCACCTGGTCGCCATGACCGGCGACGGCACCAACGACGCGCCCGCTCTGGCCCAGGCCGACGTCGCCGTGGCCATGAACACGGGCACCCAGGCTGCCAAGGAGGCCGGCAACATGGTCGACCTCGACTCCAGCCCCACCAAGCTCATCGAGGTCGTGCGTATCGGCAAGCAGCTGCTCATGACCCGCGGTTCGCTCACGACCTTCTCGGTGGCCAACGACATGGCGAAGTACTTCGCTATCATCCCGGCCCTGTTCTCGCCGATCTACCCGGGCCTTGGCGCGCTCAACATCCTTGGTCTGGCAAGCCCGCTGTCCGCGGTTCTTTCGGCCATCATCTATAACGCGCTCGTTATCGTCGCGCTGATCCCGGCCGCGCTGAAGGGCGTTAAGTACCGCGAGGTCCCGTCCGGACAGCTGCTGACCCACAACCTGCTCGTGTGGGGTCTGGGCGGCATCGTTGCCCCGTTCGTATTCATCAAGCTCATCGACATGCTGCTCGCGTTCTGCGGCATTATGTAAGTGGAGGTTTGTATGTTCAAAGGTGTTGCATCGCGCGCACTGGGCGTGTTCGCGCTGTTTACCGTTGTCTGCGGCCTGGGCTATACGCTCGTCGTGACCGGCATCGCCCAGGTTGCGTTCCCGTACCAGGCGAACGGATCGCTCATTACGGTCGACGACAAGATCGTGGGCTCCGAGCTGATCGGCCAGAACTTCGAGGATGAGGACCACATGTGGGGCCGCATCCAGAACGTGACTATCGTCGAGGGGGAGGACGGTGGGCTCATGGCCTACGGCACCCCGTCCAATTTGTCCCCGGCGAGTGAGGAGTACCGGCAGCTTGTGGACGCGCGCGTCGAGAAGATTCGCGCCTCCAACCCCGATGCCGATATGGACGCTGTGCCCGTCGACCTGGTGACGTGTTCCGGCTCAGGCCTCGACCCGGAGATCTCCCCCGATGCCGCCGAGTACCAGGTCCCGCGCCTGGCGAAGGCCACGGGCAAGAGCGAAGGCGAGGTGCGCGAGATCATCGCCCAGTGCACCAAGGGCCGTTTCCTCGGCGTCTTCGGCGAGCCCACGGTCAACGTGCTCAAGGTGAACCTTATGCTGGACGGCGCACTGTAGGTGAGGGAGTGGCGGATGAGGGCATGACTGACTATCTGAGCCCTCAATTCCACTCCGCCCATCAGTTGCGGTGGAATACGGACTGTTTTGCCTGTCAAAAGTCTTATCTACTCCGTATTCCACCGCAACTTTTTGTGGGGATTGGATTAAAGGCGGGGGAGTGCGAGCGGGTACGGACGCGGCGGTTGCTGATACGATAAGTACGTTAGCAACTGCCGCCGAGCGGCTTAAACGAAAGGAAGCCTGTATGGAGTCATCCGCCTACCCGATGCTCTTTAGCCCGATCAAGGTCGGTACGACCGAGGTCAAGAACCGCGTCTTTATGCCGCCGGTGTCCACCAACCTGGCCGATCATGGCTATGTGACCGACGATTTGGTCGATCATTACCGTGCCCGTGCCAAGGGCGGCGTGGGCCTCATCATCACCGAGGTCGTGACGGTCGAGCCCACCTATACCTATCTGCCGGGTGACATGTGCTGCTACGACGATACGTTTATCCCCGGCTGGGAAAAGCTCGCCGCAGCCGTCCACGAGTATGGCTGCAAGATCATGCCGCAGCTCTTCCACCCCGCTTACATGGCCTTTAACATTCCGGGCACGCCGCGCCTGATCGCTCCGTCCTTTGTGGGCCCGTCCTATGCCCGCGAGGCGCCGCGCCCCATCACGGTTGATGAGATCCACGAGCTCACTCACCAGTTTGGCGACGCCGCCGTGCGTATGCAGAAGGCCGGTGTCGATGGCGTCGAGGTCCATGCAGCGCACGCCCACGGCATGCTCGGCGGTTTCTTGACCCCGCTCTATAACAAGCGTACCGATGAGTACGGTGGCTCGCTCGACGCCCGCATGCGCTTCCTGCTCGAGGTCATCGCCGAGATTCGCGAGCGCTGCGGCAAGGACTTTATCATCGACGTCCGCATCTCGGGCGATGAGTACACCGATGGCGGCCTGACCCTCAACGACATGATTTATGTCTCGCGTCGCTTGGAGAAGGCCGGCGTCGACATGATTCACGTGTCGGGAGGTACCACCATCAAGCGTGGCTCCGCGATTCCCGCCGCCGGTACCCAGCAGGCCTCGCACGCTGCCTGCTCGCGCGAGATCAAAAAGCACGTTAACATTCCCGTCGCCACGGTCGGCCGCATCAACGAGGCCTGGATTGCCGAGGAGCTGATCGAGGACGGCGCTGCCGACATCTGCATGATGGGCCGCGCCAATCTGTGTGATGCCGAGTTCTGCAACAAGGCCGCTGCCGGCAACGCCGACGACATCCGCCCCTGCATCGGTTGCCTGCGCTGCCTGAACGGCATCATGTTTGGCAAGCGCATCTCCTGCACCGTCAACCCGGACGTGGAGCGCGACGAGGCCGGCTACGAGCCTGCCGCCGAGGCCAAGAACGTACTCGTTGTGGGTGCTGGTCCTGCGGGTATGGAGGCAGCCTACATTGCCGCCAAGCGCGGTCATAACGTGGTGCTCGTGGATAAACAGGACGAACCGGGTGGCGAGATGCGCATCGCGGCCGTGCCGCCGGCAAAGCAGGAGCTCACCCGCGTGATCAAGTACCAGTATCGCCGCCTGGCCGAGGCGGGCGTGAAGTGCATATTTGGCACCGAGCTTACTGCCGAGGACATTCAGCGCGACTACGCGGGTTACGAGGTTGTCCTGGCTTATGGCGCCGAGCCCATCGCTCCGGCCTTCATGCAGGGCTTTAAGCAGGTTATGACGGCCGACGACCTGCTGGGCGGCAAGGCTTTCCCGGGTAAGAAGATCGTCATCGTGGGCGGCGGCACCGTCGGTTGCGAGACGGCAGATTACCTGGCCCCGCTGGTCAACGACCTGTCGCCGGCCAACCGCGATGTCACTGTTATCGAGATGACCAAGACGCTCGCCGCCAACGAGGGTGGTGCCGGTCGCGCGGTTCTCATCACGCGCATGCTCTCCAAGGGCGTTCACGTGCTGACCGAGGCCAAGGTGACCGAGATTACCGAGGACACTATCAGCTACGAGAAGGACGGCGAGGCCCACACCATCGCCGGTGCCGATACGCTGGTGCTTGCCATGGGCTATCGTCCCAACATCAAACTGGCCGACGACCTTGCCGCTGCCGGCGTTGCCACCCACGTGCTGGGCGACGCCAACAAGTGCGGCAACATCCGCGACGCCATCGGCGATGGCTACAAGGTCGCCTACGAGCTCTAGTCGCTCCCTTGGTGCATGGGAGTCAGGTTAGTTTGCACCAAGTTGATGCATGTAAACCTGATTCCATTGCGCCAGTCGATAGCAAATCACGGCGGCCGCCCCGTTTTGGGACGGCCGCCGCTTGCGTTTTATCAAAGAAAGATCATTGTCGAGCCTTAAATGTCTTTTGTCTGTGCGACTTCCGCAATCATGTTGCGGTTGTACACCAGATGCAAATACATCGCGTCGTGCGCTACGGTGGGGTTGCGCGTGGCGATGGCGTCGGCCACGCCACGGTGAGCGCGGATGGTCTCCTCGACGAGGTTGCCGCCATCCCAGGGCGGCTTCATGGAGTAGCGCCCGTACGCATCGAATTGCTCCTCTCATAGATGTGCGGCACAAAGAGCCCCGAGTTCATGCGAGCTCGGGGCTCGTTTCGTTTGGATTGCAGATGTATTGACAGGCGAAAACAGTCTGCGTCCGATGTTGAGCCATACGAAAGCGAAATTATGCGTCTTAATTCCGTACGCAAATCAAGACGAAAACCGTTTACGTCTTGGATAAATCAGTACGCAAACGGTTTTCGTCTTATAATACGGTCATGAATAGTACGAAACGAAGAGGTTGTGCATATGGTTGTTAGAGAGAGCCCTACAGTCGAATATAAGGAAAGCGTTACGCCGACGTTTCTTAAAACGGTGAGTGCCTATGCAAACTACGGGACGGGCAAGATTGAGTTTGGCGTTGATGACGAGGGCGTGGCTGTCGGCCTTGCGGATCCGGTCGCAGAGTGTCTCCGCATCGAGAACATGATTAATGACAGCTTGGACCCCGTTCCCCGTTACACGCTCGAGCCCGATGAGAAACACGGGACCGTAATCCTTACGGTTTATGAGGGCCAGGACAAACCCTATCGAAGCAAGGGAAAGGCCTACAGGCGAAACGATTCGGCAACAGTGGAGGTCGACCGGTTTGAGTATGGCAGGCTGACGCTCGAAGGCAGCAACGTAACGTTCGACGCGCTCACGTCGGCTCGCCAGGACTTGAGTTTTCATACGCTCGAGCATAAGTGTGTTGAACATCTCGGCATTTCTGAACTAACGTCGGATATTATGCGCACGCTTCGCTTGCTCGGCAAGGACGGCTATACCAACGCTGCGGCGATTTTGGCGGATAAGAATGATTTTCCGGGCATCGACTGCGTCCGTTTTGGCGATACCGAGGATGTGATCTTGGACCGTGAGACGGCGACAAATGTATCCGCAATTGAGCAGGTGGACAGGGCGGTGGCTATGTTTGCACGCTACTACCGTTTTGAGCGTATCGAAGGGATGGAGCGCGTCCAAACCGATCGAATTCCTCTCGAGGCGTTTCGCGAGGCTGTCGCAAACGCTTTGGTGCATCGGACGTGGGACGTTCGAGCGAATGTTCAAATTGCCCTGTACGACGATCGCGTCGTTGTGACTTCGCCCGGATCGCTGCCTGCCGGTTTGGCGACGGAACAATACCTGTATGGGCAGATATCCGTGCTCAGAAACCCCATCATTGCAGAGGCCTTCTTAAAGCTGGATTACATCGAGAAATTTGGTACGGGAATCGCGCGCATTAGACGTGCCTATCGCGATTCGATCAATCAACCAATTTTTGATGTTCGCGGCGGCATGGTGGCCGTCACATTGCCCGTTACCGATGCCTTTGAAGGGTCCGAGGAAGAGGTTCAGGTTCTCAAGGCCTTGTCGGGTGGGCGAATTATGTCGCGAAGCGAGATTGAAAAACAGACGGGGCTGAGCCGCATGCGGACGTTGGCGGCACTCGAATCTCTGCTTGAACGGAATACAATCGTAAGGCAGGGAACCGGGCGGGCCACGAAATACGAGCGCTCATAGTCCAAAAGAGCCATGGTACAAGACGGGCCCCAAGTCAGCGTTGGCTTGGGGCCCGTTATATCCCGGATGGTAACGGGCCGATTATTGTCAAGTTATAGCAAAGTATAGCGACGTACAGCAAAGTATAGTGAGATATAGCAAGCCGTATAGCGCGCCTTGATTATCAACCCTTGATTATCAACCGTCCGTATTTCACAGCAACTTATAACAGGCTCGGGGTGCCAATTTGGGGTGCAGTAGTGCTGCGCCACGAAAAAGGCCTATCTACTACGTTTAAGCCGCAGGGGTCAACCATAGTCGGCTTTTTCGAAAATCGACAAGCTGTCTACCTGCGGTTTTGTTTTCACGGTTTTCGGTATGGCCGAGGCTATCCGTGTTAACGTAGTAGATGGGACACTTTTGTGGCAAGGGGGGCGATCTGCGGGCCAGGGTAGCTAAAAGAGCCCCGTCCCAAAAAGACTGATTGGGAGCTGGGGCGTGTCGATGCGATAGTATTACGTGGTGAAATTCGACAAACCGTGGGCTTCATCCGAGGGCTTTATGGAACAACACCAGCATTATCAGAGCTTGCAAGATCAGGCATACAACGCACTGCGCTCCAAGATTATCTATGCCGAGCTCAAGCCCGGTACGCGTCTTTCAGCGATTGGTCTGGAAAAGGAGACGGGAATCGGGCGCACGCCCATTCGCGAATCCTTTGTGCGCCTGCGGGAGCAGGAGCTGGTGGAAACGCGTCCCAAAAGCGGCACCTATGTCTCTAAGATCAGCATGGAACGCGCCGAGAACGCCTGTTTCTTGCGCGAGAAACTTGAGAGAAGCGTGCTCATTAAATGTTGCTCGGCCGCCTCGCCCGAGCAAAAGCATCGGCTTGAGCAGATTCTTGCCGAGTCCGAGTCGCTCGACCATAGCGAAACGCGTCGTTTTTTCGATCTGGATAACCTGTTCCATGAGACGTGCTTTGAGATTGCCGACCGCCATATGCTGTGGGATTGGATGAAAAGCGTCAATACGCATTTTGAGCGGTATAACTGGCTGCGTATGGTGTCGCAGGACCTGGATTGGGAGCCGATTCGTCGGCAGCATCGCCGGATTCTCGAGGCCATTAAGAGGGGCGATACCGACGCGGCGAGCTATCTGGCAGAGACGCACTTGCACCTGATGCCCGAGGAGCAGGGTCCGGTCATCGCATTGCATCCCGACTATTTTGAGCTGTCCAAAGACTCGTCTATCTAGCCCATCACTGCATCTGCTCGAGACGCAAAAACGACGCTGCTCACCTACAGCGTTTTGCAACCGAGATTTTTAAAAAAATGCCTAAAATGGCTCAGACCGCCGACAATTGGGAAACGGGGTGCGTTATGGCGCAGATGAGAATCAAGGACATTGCCGCCGAGGCGGGCGTGAGCCCGGCCACGGTCTCGCGCTATCTCAACAACCGCCCCGGGCAAATGACCGAGGAAACCCGTGCTCGCATCGCGGCGGTTATCGAGCGCACCGGCTATCGCCCGCGTGCCGCCGCGCGCAATCTACGCAGCTCGCGCACCAACCTCATCGGCGTGATTTTGGCCGACATCGCCAACCCGTTCTCCAGCGCCATGCTCGAAGGGCTTTCCGTCAGCGCCGCCGCGCGCGGCTGCTCGCTCATGACGGCCATTAGCGGCAACGACCCCGCTAAGGAAGCGGAGTCGCTTACCAGGCTTATCGATGCCGGCGTGGACGGCCTGGTCGTCAACACCTGCGGAGGCAATGACGAGGCGATCGCCGCGGCAGCGGGACGTCTGCCTGTTGTGCTGCTCGACCGCGACGTTGCCGACGGCGGTGTCGATCTGGTGACATCTAACAACCGTGAGCTGGTCGCTGGCTTGGTAGACGAGCTCGCCGCCGCTGGCAGCGAGCGCCTGTGCCTGCTCACCGAGGCAAGCGACGACAGCCCCGTGCGTCGAGAGCGCGCCGAGGCCTTTACCGACGAGCTGTCGCGCCGCGGACTTGCGGGCGAGGTTGTCACCCTGGCCGACGGTGGCGCCACGGGCATCGGCCGCTTGGACGAGACCATCCGCGGCTATGCCGGTAAAAAGCTCGGCCTCATTGCCGTCAACGGCCTGGTCTTCCTGCGCCTGACCGAGGCTCTGGCGCAGCTTGGTCCCTCGTTACCGGCTGGTCTTAAGATTGCGACGTTTGACGATTATCCTTGGAACCACGTGCTCTTTGGCGGTGTGACCACAGCAGCGCAAGACACCCTCACCATTGCCGAGCGCGTAGTCGAGCGTCTGTCCGAGCGTATCGACGTTGTTACCACCACCGTGGGCGAAGCCGCAAAGCTCGCCCCCAAGCGCATCGAGGTTCCTGGTCACATTGAACACCGCGCTTCGACTTCGCGCTAGCCGCTCGTTCGCAACGGCCTGTTCGCGCACGTTTTTTGAGCGCTTGATACGCTTTAACCCTGCGGAAACATTTTTCTGCGATAGTATCTGCGATATAGACCAGTCGAAACCCGCCCGAAAGAAAGGGGAGCGACATGAACCAGCAGAACATCGATTACGTACTCCGCTCCGTAGAGCAGCGTGACATCCGCTTTGTGCGTCTGTGGTTTGTCGACATTCTCGGCCGCCTCAAGAACTTTGCCATTAGCCCCGAGGACCTCGAGGTCGCTTTTGAGGAGGGTATTGGCTTTGACGGCTCCGCCATCGAGGGCTTTGCCGCGCCCGAGGAAGCCGACATGCTGGCGTTTCCCGATGCTTCGACCTTCCAGATTCTGCCGTGGCGCCCGAGCCATAACGGCGTCGCCCGCGTGTTCTGCGACGTGTGCACTCCCGATCGCAAGCCGTTTGCCGGCGACCCGCGCGATGCCCTGCGCCGCATGTTCTACAGGGCCGAGAAGGCCGGCTATCTGCTCAACGTGGGCGCTGAGCTGGAGTATTACTACTTCCCCGACGAACACACCCCCGAGCCGCTCGACAACGTGGGCTACTTCGATCTTTCGGTGAGCGATGCCGCTCGCGACCTGCGCCGCAACACGGTCCTCACGCTCGAGAAGATGTCCGTGCCCGTGGAGTACACCTTCCACGCCGCCGGCCGCTCGCAGCATGGCATGAGCCTGCGCCACGCCGAGGCCCTGAGCATGTCCGACGCCATCACTACGGCCAAGCTCATCATTAAGCAGCAGGCTTACGAGAGCGGTTGCCACGCCTCCTTTATGCCCAAGCCGTTGGCGGGCGAGGACGGCAGCGCTATGTTCCTGTGCCAGTCGCTATTCGACCACGACGGCAACAACGTCTTTTGGGGCGAGGACGACGAGAAGTACCACCTCTCCGATATCGCCAAGCACTACATGGCCGGCATCCTGGCGCACGCGCGCGAGATCAGCGCCATCACCAACCCCACGGTCAACTCGTACAAGCGCATTACCACGGGCGGCGACTCCGTGCCGCAGTACGCCACGTGGGGCCTGCGCAACCGCGCGAGTATGGTCCGCATTCCGGTCTACAAGCCCGCCAAGCAGCTGTCCACGCGCATCGAGCTGCGCAGTCCCGATCCCATGGCCAACCCGTACCTGGTCAACGCCGTCACGCTGGCGGCTGGTCTGGACGGCATCGAGCGCAAGCTGGAGCTCCCGCCCGAGGCCACGGCCGAGACACTCAAGCTTACCGACCGTCAGATGGTTGAGGCCGGCTATACGCCGCTGCCGCGCTCGCTCAAAGAGGCGCTCGACGTGTTTGAGGACTCGCAGTTTATGAAGGATGCCCTCGGCGAGCACATCCACAGCTTCTTCCTCAAAAAGAAGCGCGACGAGTGGCATAAGTTTGAGTCTACGATCACCGAGTGGGAGATCAAGCACTACCTGGCGAACTCCTAATCGCGCTGGCTTGTTCCAGTACGATTGAGCTCATTTCCTTGGAGGCCGATATGTCCGAAAAGAGTGCCCTGTTCATGGCGCGCACGACGCGCTTCCACGAGTTTGCCCGCAGCTTGACGACCACCCCGGGTGTCGAGGTGAGCCTGGCTACCCCCGATTCGCCGACTGCGGCGCACGACTTTGACCTGCTGATCCTCGATTCCGACGGCATCCGCAGCGACCGCATCGATCAGATTGCCAAGTGGCTTGACGATCGCGGCGGCGTCCCCATGTTGGTGATCGTCGATGACGAGGCGCTCGGTACCTTGCGCCTGCCGAATCACGCGCATGCCGACTTTGTATGTCCCACGGCAACGCCCAACGAGCTCAAGGCTCGCGCGCAGCGTCTGATGGGCGAGGAGGAGACCGTCACCGCCGACGATGTGCTCAACATCGATAACCTCGAGATTAACCTGGCCACCTACCAGGTGACACTCGATAACGAGCCCATCGACCTGACGCTGATGGAGTACTCGCTGCTGAGCTTTTTGGCGACGCATCCCAACCGTGCCTACAGCCGCGAGGTGCTGCTGCACCGCGTGTGGGGCTTTGAGTACTGCGGCGGCACCCGTACCGTCGACGTGCACATCCGACGCATCCGCTCCAAGGTGGGCCCGCAGATTGCGGCACACATCACCACCGTCCGCGGCGTGGGCTATCTGTTTAAGGACTAGCTTTTCACCACAAAGGGGACAGGCGCCTTTGTGGTGGTTTTGCCGCATGCGTGGGTTCCTTTCGGGTCCGCAACAGAACTTAAGCCTTCCTAAAAGATTGCGTTCTCATACACGTGCACCCGCATATTGGGGTACAACTCAACGTGAACAATGATGGCCCGCCACATGTTTGGCGGGCCTTTGGTTATTTGACGAAAGGATCGCAGCTATGAGCGAGAACGATTCTCAGCGTCCCCAGGACGCGGGCAACGCCGGCGAGACCCAGCAGCAGCCGCGCGTGCAGGTGGAGTCGACGCCTGCCGACAGCAACATTCCCTACGTGCAGGCCTACGACACACAGACCGGCAAGCCGCTGGGCAGCCAGCAGGTTGTAAACAAGCACACAGTGGTCAAGACTAAGACCAAAAAGCTGCCGATCTTTATTACGGCACTCGCCGGCTGTGCCTGCGGCGCCCTGTTGGTCATCGCACTCATTATGAGTGGCACGCTCGATATCGGCGGCGGCAGGAACGCCGTGACGGCGGGTGCTTCGGGTTCATCGACGCAAAAGATCACCATCGACTCCGAGGACACCACGCTGGCCGAGGCCGTTTCTGCCAAGGCCCTGCCCTCCGTCGTTTCCATCACCGCTACTTCGAGCGGTAGCCAGAATGGCTCGCTTTCGCAGTCTGCCGACGAGTCGGACAGCTCGGGCAGCGTCGGCTCGGGCGTAGTGCTCGATACCGAGGGCCACATCCTCACCAACAACCACGTGGTCGATGGCTATGACCAGTACGTGGTTACCATGGACGACGGCACCACCTACGAGGCCGAGTTCGTGGGCAACGACGCCTCGAGCGACCTGGCCGTCATCAAGCTCAAGGACGCCGACGCCTCCAAGCTTACGCCGATCGAAATTGGCGACTCCTCCAAGCTCAACGTTGGCGAGTGGGTTATGGCGATCGGCTCGCCGTTCGGCAACGAGCAGTCTGTCTCCACGGGTATCGTGTCGGCGCTCTATCGTTCCACGGCCATGAGCTCTACCAGCGGTAACACCATCTATGCCAACATGATTCAGACCGATGCCGCCATCAACCCGGGCAACTCCGGTGGCGCGCTCGTCAACGACAACGGCGAGCTCGTGGGTATCAACTCGCTCATCGAGAGCTATTCGGGCTCCAGCTCGGGCGTGGGTTTTGCCATTCCGGTCAACTATGCCAAGAACATTGCCGACCAGATCATCGACGGCAAGACGCCGGTGCACCCGTACCTGGGCGCCACGCTTTCGAGCGTCAACGCGCTTAACGCCCGCACCAACAAGCTGAGCACCGATAGCGGCGCGTATGTGGCGAGCGTCGTTGAGGATGGTCCTGCCGCCAAGGCTGGCATCCAAGAGGGCGATGTCATTACCAAGCTGGACGACGATGAGATTACGAGCGCCGATGGCCTGATCATCGCGCTGCGCAGCCACGAGGTGGGCGAGAAGGTCGAGATCACGCTCATGCGCGGCAAGGAAGAGAAGAAGGTCACCGTCGAGCTGGGCTCCGACGAGGAGCTGCAGAACCAGCAGCAGGACGACAGTTCGACCGACACCGGCAACGGCGGTATTACCGACGAGCAGCTGCGCCAGTACCTGGAGGAGCTGCTGGGCCAGCAGGGTCAGGGCCAGGGTCAAGGCTACGGCCAGGGCTACTAGCGAGCCGTTTCGCTCATACCGATGCCAGAGGGGCTGTCCCACCAACGCGGGACAGCCCCTCTTTTCTTATTGATCCGTTGGGGACGGAGGAAAACGGATCACTTGGGGCTGACAAGAGGCCTGGTTCGTAATGGTCTGGACAGTTAGTTCAGATACGTATAAATCTGGG
>JAXKHW010000200.1:0-2971 GCA_036549635.1 Collinsella sp.
CATTGCGTGATCATGTCGGGATCGGCCTCGACGACATCGTCGTGACCCTGGGTCTCGTCCGCAAAACGCAGGCGCAGATCGCGGTCGACAAACAGGCGCTCCTGGGCATTGACGATGGAACGCACGAAAGGAACCATGTCCACCGGCTCAAGGTTGAGCGGAGCCGCGCTGTTTTCCATGCGCGACAGGTCGAGCATCTGCTGCACCAGACGAGCCAAGCGACGCGTCTCGGAAGCAACGGTCTCCAAATGCTCATCGTCGGTGGGATACACGCCATCCTGCATGGCCTCGACCGTTGCGAGCATGGCCATAAGCGGCGTGCGAAGCTCGTGTGCAACGTCTGAGGTCAGGCGCTTCTCGTGTTTCATATCCTTCTCGAGCGAAGTGGCCATCTCATCGAAGGTCTCACCCAGCTGATCGATCTCGTCATCACCGCGCAGTCCCGTGCGAGCCGACAGGTCGCCGTCACGGATTTGCTTTGCGGTACTGGTGATGCGATGAATCGGCTTGGTGAGCATGCGCGACACGAGCGATCCGATAACGACCGAAATGCAGATTGCAACAACCGCGGCGAGGGCCATGGCGTTAAAGGTCTTCTCCCTAAACGCAGAGTCCGCCTTGGTGAGCAGAGCGTCGGAGCCGATGGCCCACAGCTTTACCTGACCGACATGCTCGCCGGAAGACGTTACAATCTCGACGTCAGCAACGCTATCGGAGTCGGTTGGAGCAGACGAAACCGGGCTATGCGATGCCCTCTTGCCGCTCGTGTCGTCGGTCGTAGCCTGGTTTTCGCGTACATCGGCGGTGGCGCTTGCCGAGGGCCAGGAATCGTCATAAACGATCACGCCCTTTTTATTGACGACCTGCATGCCCAGATCGTCGGAAACCAAACTCGACGTTGCGACCGTGCGCAGTTCTCCCGCGGTCCAAGAGCCGTTTTCCTCATATGAGGTTGCCAACTTCTCGGCAGCGGAATTTGCGATTTCGACGATATTGGAGCGTGTGTAATCCGAAAAGACCGTGCCCCACACAACAGAGACAACGCCCACCAGCACCAATACCGTCATGAGCGATGTCAGAGCAAAAGCAAGTGCCATGCGCGAGGGATAGCTCATCGTTGGCCGTGAATCGGAACGAGGCGTGTTCCAACTAGCCTTGGAACCCGCCTCGCTCTCCTGCTTGTGCTTTTGTCCGATTTCAAAGCGCGCAGGTGTCATATGTGATTTCCCTATTTCTCGTCCGACTTATCGGTCTTGGCCGGAGCCTCGAAGCGATAGCCGACACCATGGACGGTGTAGAGCCACTTGGGCTTCTTGGGATCATCGCCCAGCTTGGCGCGAAGATTCTTCACGTGGCTATCGATGGTGCGCTCATAGCCCTCAAAGTCATACCCGAGCACTTTCTCGACCAGCTCCATGCGGTTATACACACGGCCGGGATGGCGGGCAAGCGTGGTGAGCAGCTTGAACTCGGAAGCCGTCAGATCGACTTCCTTGCCCTCGACCAAGATCTTGTGGCCCGAGATATCGATGACCAGATCGCCGAAGTCGAGCACCTCGACGGCGGGCTCGTCGGCCTGATGGGCACGGCGGAACAGAGCACGAACGCGGGCGACGAGCTCGCGCGGCGAGAACGGCTTAATCAGATAGTCATCGGCGCCGAGCTCAAGACCGATAATACGGTCCTCGATCTCGCCCTTAGCCGTCAGCATGATGATGGGGACATCCGAGGTATCGCGAATGGTGCGGCAAACGCGCTCGCCGGGAATCTTGGGGAGCATAAGGTCGAGCACGACCAGGTCGAACTGATGCTTCTCGAACTCCTCGATCGCGGACTGACCGTCGCCGACGCCCACAACCCAGTAGCCTTCGCGCTCGAGATAGGCAGCGACGGCGTCACGGATTGCCTTCTCATCCTCGACCAGCAGAATCTTTTTTGCATCTGAAGCCATAACACGGCCCCCCTGTCTCAATTAGCTAAGAACAAGCCCATTTTAACGCACCTGAGCCCGCCGGATGCCGCTATGACGCGGCAGCTCGGCGGGCGGTACTCACAATTACAACGCGTTTATTCCCCTGTTGGCGCCTTTTTAACCCCTCTAAGCTTAAAGAGAGAATAGGCGTGCAGTGACCGTCTCTGGTATACCCTGGCTGTTGCGCACCGTGGCGTACGTAAGGAATGAGTCCGACTTTCCCGCCGTAGCTGGATAATCGCCATACTCCAAAGCGCGGTCGGGCGACAGCAGCGAGCCATAGGTCTTGGCAGAGGTGTCGATCAGGAAATGCGACGCCTGTACCTTAACAAGGTATTTATTCTTCTTGCCAGCCGCACATGCAAGCGGCTCGCGGGACAGGAAGAGATACGGCCCTCCCTCATTACCGATATACGTGCCCATGTTGCCCAGGCTGCCCACGCCACTATAGGTCGCCTCGATAGAAAACACGAAGGTATCGCCCATATATACGGCCTCGAAAGGCGAGACTGACGAGGGAAGAACTAGCTGGGCACGTTTGGTGTTGTTGCCGTCGGTCAGATCGATTGCCGTTATGCCGTAGTAGACGCCCTCGTCGTTGCGGACACGCGGCGAGATGGTCAAAATGCCGTCGCTCGCGCGCGGGGCCGATGCAAAGCGGCCCGTCGATTTCCAAATTACCTCGGCCTTGGATTCATCAAGCGAGCGACGATAGCAAAACGAATCACTACTCGTTTTATTGCCGCCTGCCGAAGGCATTTTATACCAGATGACTGATGACCCGAACGCCGTGAACAGGGGCGGATCATAGTCCTTGCCACCTCGATCGAGCTCAACCACGTCGCCAGAGAGCGAAGCGCCCGACAGATTTTGAGCGTAGAGCTTCCACGATGAATTGGCAAAGTTCATCTCAACCCACGCGAATACGCCGTCGCCGGCACGGACATCGTAGAATGCGTATCCCGTGCCCTCGATAGGATCCTCGATTAATGTGGTAAG
>JAXKHW010000201.1:0-4691 GCA_036549635.1 Collinsella sp.
GAGTAATGCCTATCGGACCTGCGCGTATGCCGCTCTTCGATCACCTGGGAGAGCTCCGTCGCCGCCTGACCATCGTGGTCGTGTCGGTGTTCGCCGCCGCTATCGTGCTGTATTTCGCCACGCCCGTGGTGCTCGACATCTTGGAAGACCCCATCCGCTCCTTTGTGCCAGACGGTAAGTTCTACATCACTACCACGCTCGGCGGCTTTGGCCTGCGCTTCTCGCTTGCCATCAAGATGGCCGTTGTCATGTGCACGCCCATGATCATCTGGCAGATCTTGGCGTTTTTCCTGCCGGCGCTTCGCCCCAACGAGCGCAAATGGGTCGTGCCCACGGTGCTCGCCTCGACGGTGCTGTTCTTCCTGGGCGCCATCTTCTGCTATTTCATCATCATCCCGGCGGGCTTTGAGTGGCTTATCGGCGAGACCTCGGCCGTCGCCACGGCGCTGCCCGACCTGGAGAACTACGTCAACATGGAGCTGCTCTTTATGATCGGCTTTGGCGTGGCGTTTGAGCTGCCGCTCATCATCTTCTACCTGTCCGTCTTCCACATCGTGTCCTACGCGGCCTTCCGCGGCGCCTGGCGCTACGTGTACGTGGGCCTGCTTGTGGGCTCGGCTGTGATTACGCCCGACGGCTCGCCCGTTACGCTGGGCCTCATGTATGGTGCCCTGCTCTCGCTCTACGAGATTTCGCTCGCCATTGCCCGCGTGGTCATTACCGCGCGCGAGGGCAAGGAGGGCTTGTTTGTGAGCCGTCTGGACCTGTTCTCGGACGATGAGGACGACGAGGAGTAAATCGGTATGCACGAGGTTGGCATTGTCAACGGCATACTCGATACAGTGATTCGCGCGGCGCGTGGGGCGGGGGCCTCGCGCGCCGTTTTGGTAACGCTGCGTATCGGGGATATGACCGAAGTTGTGCGCGAGGCGCTCGACTTTGCGTGGGAGACATTTCGCGATGAGGACCCGCTCACGCGAGGCTGCGAGCTTGCCGTGGAGGAAGTCCATCCACAAAGCGAGTGTCTGGACTGCGGGGAGGTCTTTGAGCACGATCGCTTCCATTGCCGCTGTCCCCAATGTGGCGGCGCCAATGTGCGTCTGCTGCACGGCCGCGAGCTCGACATCGCAAGTATCGAAATCGAAACCCCCGACGATTAGCCCGCTAGCCATCTGGTGATGGGGTATAAAGGGGCCAAAGTAAGGAGTGCCGAGTATGGCTGAGAAAACGATTGATATCGCGTTGCCGATTCTGTCGCGCAACGAGCGCCTGGCAGATCAGCTGCGACAGCGATTTAAAGAGACAAACACCTATGTGATCAATGTGCTGTCGAGCCCCGGTTCGGGCAAGACTACCACGATCCTGGGCACCAACGAGCGCCTGCGCGACAAGGCTGGCCTGCGCTGTGCCGTCATCGAGGGCGATATTGCCTCGGATGTCGACGCCATCACCATGAAGGAAGCCGGCATGCCCGCCATCCAGATCAACACGGGTGGTCTGTGCCACCTCGAGGGCAACATGATCATGGAGGCCGTTGACGCGTTCGACCAGGCCGTCGGTCTGGAAAACATCGACGTCATCTTTATCGAAAACGTGGGTAACCTGGTCTGCCCAGTCGACTTTGACCTGGGCGAGAACCTGTCCATCATGATCCTCTCGGTGCCCGAGGGCGACGACAAGCCCATCAAGTACCCGGGCATCTTCCAACACGCCGGCGCGCAGCTGCTCAACAAGGTTGACGTGGCCCCGGCTTTCGATTTTGACATGGATAGGTATACTAAGACACTCGATGACCTCAATCCGCAGGCGCCGCGGTTTGCCGTGAGCGCGCGCAAGGGCGAGGGCATGGATGCCTGGTGCGATTGGCTCATCGGGCAGATTGAGCAAGCAAGGGCGTAAGTCGGCCGCCATACGGGCGGGCGTAGCCGCAGAGATACGAGATAGGAGCCTCTTTTGAAGCTCATCATCGCCGAGAAAAACGACGCCGCGCGTCAGATCGCCGAGCGTCTGTCCACGGGCAAGCCCAAAAAGGACAAGGTGTACAACACCGCCATCTACCGTTTTGAGTGGAAGGGCGAGGAGTGCGTGACGATCGGCCTTGCCGGTCACATCCTTGCGCCCGATTTTTGCGACAGTGTGCTGTTCGATAAAAAGCTGGGCTGGTATTCGGTCACCGAGGACGGCGAGATGCTGCCGGCCGACATACCCGATGGCCTGGCGCGTCCGCCCTACGATACCAAGCGCAAGCCGTTTCTTGCCGATGGCATCTCCATCAAGGGCTGGAAGCTCGAGAGCCTGCCCTATCTCACCTGGGCGCCCGTCATTAAGTTGCCGGCCGAGAAAGAGCTCATTCGCTCGCTCAAGAACCTTGCCAAGAAGTCCGACAGCGTCATCATCGCCACGGACTTCGATCGCGAGGGCGAGCTGATCGGTTCGGACGCCCTCAACAAGGTGCGCGAGGTTGCGCCCGACCTGCCGGTCGCCCGCGCCCAGTATTCTTCGTTTACCAAGGCCGAGATCACGCAGGCCTTCGATAATCTCGTCTCGCTCGACCAGAACCTGGCCGACGCGGGCGAGAGCCGTCAGCACATCGACCTCATTTGGGGTGCGGTGCTCACGCGCTACCTGACGCTCGCCAAGTTTGGCGGCTTTGGCAACGTGCGCTCTGCCGGCCGCGTACAGACGCCGACGCTTGCCCTGGTGGTCGAGCGCGAGCGCGAGCGCATGGCGTTTGTGCCCGAGGACTATTGGCAGATCCGCGGCATGGGCGCCGCACAGGGTGCTGCCGAGGACGACCGCTTTAAGATTGCGCACAAGACGGCACGCTTTACCGACAAGGATGCTGCCGAGACAGCGTACGGCCACGTTGACGGCGCTACGACGGCGACCGTTGCCGCGGTGACCAAGCGCTCGCGTAAGCAGCAGCCGCCCACGCCGTTTGCGACCACCTCGCTGCAGGCTGCCGCCGCGGCCGAGGGCATCTCGCCTGCGCGTACGATGCGCATCGCCGAGTCCCTCTACATGGCCGGTCTCATCAGCTATCCGCGTGTCGACAACACCGTGTACCCTGCGACGCTCGATCTGGGCGCCGTGGTGAGCGACCTGGCAAAGATCAATCCGGCGCTGGCGCCCGTATGCAAAAAGGTGCTCGCCGGTCCCATGAAGCCCACGCGCGGCAAGGTCGAGACCACCGACCACCCGCCTATCTATCCCACGGGCGAGGGCGATCCGTCCACGCTCGACGGCGGCCAGCGCAAGCTCTACGACCTCATCGCCCGCCGCTTCCTGGCGACGCTCATGGGTCCCGCGACCATCGAGAACACCAAGCTCGAGCTCGACGTCAATGGTGAGCCGTTCGTGGCTTCGGGCGATGTGCTCGTGACCCCGGGTTTCCGCGAGGCGTATCCGTATGGACTCAAGCGCGACGAGCAGATGCCGCCGCTGGAGCAGGGCGATACGGTCGACGTGTTCGACATTAAGCTCGAGGCCAAGCAGACCGAGCCGCCCGCACGCTACAGCCAGGGCAAGCTCGTGCAGGAGATGGAAAAGCGCGGCCTGGGCACCAAGTCCACGCGCGCGAGCATCATCGAGCGCCTGTACGCCGTGCGCTATCTCAAAAACGATCCCGTGGAGCCGAGCAAGCTGGGCATCGCCATCATCGATGCACTGTCGCAGTTTGCCCCGCGCATCACGAGCCCCGATATGACCAGCGAGCTCGATGGCGATATGACCCGCGTGGAGCGCGGCGAGGACACCGAAGAGCATGTCGTGACGCACTCGCGCGCGCTGCTGGCCGGTGTGCTCGACGAGCTGCTCAAGCATACGCAGGAACTGGGCGATGCTATCAGCGACGCCGTCACGGCCGATGCGCGCGTGGGCGCCTGCCCCAAGTGCGGCAAGGACCTGGTTATGAAGACGAGCGCCAAGACCCGTGGCAGCTTCATTGGCTGCATGGGCTGGCCCGACTGCGACGTGACCTATCCGGTGCCGAGCGGCGTCAAGGTGAGCCCGCTCGAGGGCGAGGCCGCCGTGTGTCCCGAGTGCGGTGCGCCGCGCATTAAGTGTCAGCCGTTCCGCCAGAAGGCCTTCGAGATTTGCGTGAACCCCACGTGCCCCACCAACTACGAGCCTGACCTTAAGGTGGGCGAGTGCAAGGTGTGTGCCGAGGCCGGACGCCATGGCGACCTGATCGCGCACAAGAGCGAGAAGAGCGGCAAGCGCTTTATCCGCTGCACCAACTACGATGACTGCGGTGTGAGCTATCCTCTGCCGGCGCGCGGTAAGCTCGAGGCGACGGGCGAGACCTGCCCCGAGTGCGGCGCCCCCATCGTGGTGGTCAACACGGCGCGCGGCCCGTGGCGCATCTGCGTGAACATGGACTGCCCGACCAAGGAGAAGAAGCCCGCCCGCGGCCGCAAGACCACGACCAAGGCGAGCACGGCAAAGAAGACGACGGCGGCCAAGAAGACGACGGCTAAGAAAGCCACTGCCGCCAAGAAGGCGACCGCGAAGAAGTCGACTGCCAAGAAAGCAGCCGCCGACAAGTAACGGCGCAGTCGGAACATTGACTAAAACAAAAACGAGCGAGGACCTCAAAATCCTCGCTCGTTTTTTATCCGGCAGTTAGGGACGTTTCTTTTCTGCCGGCCGTGTAGGAACGTCCCTAACTGCCGGCTCGGGAACGACAAAGC
>JAXKHW010000018.1:0-5353 GCA_036549635.1 Collinsella sp.
TCCTCTATGGATGAACGGCCCGCTCCGCGCGAGCCCTTTGCAAGCAAATATACCCCTCGGCCGCCCGTCCGGGCTGCAAAGGGGTATATCGCAATAACCGTATAAACCGATTACTTCCAGAATCGGTTGATGATCTGCTCGCGACCGGCGCCGACGCCAATGAACGTCACGCGGGTGTGTGCCAGATCTTCGATAAACGCCACGTAGTCCTGAGCCTCCTGCGGCAGCTCCTCAAAGCTACGGCAGCCGGTGATATCGCACTTCCAGCCAGGAAGCTCCTCGTAGATGGGCTTGGCGTGCTCAAAGCGCACCTGGTGCTCGGGCACGCTCGTGTAGCGCTCGCCATCGACGTCATAGGCAACGCACACCTTAATGGTGTCGAAGGCCGAAAGCACGTCGAGCTTGGTCATGGCGATGTCGGTGAGACCGTTGACGCGCGAGGCATAGTTGGCGATGGGGCCGTCAAACCAGCCGCAGCGACGGCGGCGACCGGTGGTCACGCCGTACTCGTAGCCCTCCTCGGTCAGCGTGTGACCGGCCTCGGACTCGTAGGAAAGCTCGGTAGGCATGGGACCCGAACCGACGCGGGTGATATAGGCCTTCATGACGCCCAGCACGCGGTCGACGTTCTTCATGCCGACGCCGGAACCGGTAATGGCGCCGCCGGCGGTGCAATTGGAAGACGTCACGTACGGATAGGTACCGTGATCGATGTCGAGCAGCGTCGCCTGGGCGCCCTCAAACAGCAAGTCCTTGCCCTCATCGATCATATTGTTGAGCAGCAGGCTCGTCTCGGTGATGTAGGGACGCAGGCGCTCGGCCATGGGCAGGTACTCTTCGCAGATCTGGTCCACGGTATAGGTGGGCAGATTGTAGATGAGCTCCAGCTCGGGGTTCACGCGGGCAAGAGCGGTCTCCAGCTTGTCGCGGAACAGCTCCTCATCCAGCATGTCCTGCATGCGCAGGCCGATGCGGGCCATCTTATCCTGGTAGCACGGACCGATGCCGCGCTTGGTGGTACCGATGTTCTTCTTGCCGAGCTTTTGCTCAAAGGCGCCATCCAGATCGATGTGGTACGGCATGATCACGTGCGCGTTGCCGCTGATCTTGAGATTCTTGGTGGTGATGCCGTCGGCCTCGAACATGTCGATCTCCTCAAGGACAACCTTGGGGTTGACGACGCAGCCGTTACCGATCACCGACACGTGGTCGGAATACATGATGCCGGAAGGCACCTGGTGCAGGCCGTACTTCTTGCCGTTGACGACGATGGTGTGACCGGCGTTGTTGCCGCCCGAGTAGCGCACGACGGCATCGAAGTCGCCGGCGACCAGGTCGCAAATCTTACCCTTGCCCTCATCGCCCCACTGGGCACCGACCAAAACGGTTGACGGCATGTTTACTCCTTACATTCATGGACTGTCTACGCGCCACGCCGGCACGCAGAAGCACAAAACATTCCCAGTATACCCGTGCAACGGGTGCCTGTCCTACTCCTCGGCATGTGCCCCATCAAGCTCATAGAACTTGGTGGATGCCGGCAGGAACATCAGGTCGACGTCGCCGATCGGGCCCGAACGGTTCTTGGCCACGACGATACGCGTAACGCCCTCGTCGGGTCGATCGTCGCGTGAGGCTTCGGCCTCGTCGGCGGAGCGGTCCAAGAACATAACGATATCGGCGTCCTGCTCGATAGAGCCCGATTCACGAAGGTCGGAAAGCTGCGGGCGCTTGCCGGTACGGGATTCGACCTGACGCGAGAGCTGCGACAGCGCGATGAGCGGGATCTTGAGCTCCTTGGCCATGATCTTCAGACCACGCGACATCTCCGAAACCTCGACGGTACGGCTCTCGGAGCGGCGTCCCGGCGGAGGACTCACCAGCTGCAGGTAGTCCAGGATGATGATTGCCTTCTCCTTGTTATGGAGCATACGGCGGCTCTTGGCGCGAATCTCGGTCACTGTGGTACCGGGCGTATCGTCAATCAGAATATCCAGCTTGGACAAGGTCTGCGTGGCCTCGTTGATATTGGCCCACTGCTCGGGGCTAATGCGACCCATGCGGAAGTCACTGATTGAGATCATGGCATAGGCGCAAATCAGACGCTGGGCAATTTCCTTACCCGACATCTCCAGCGAGAAGAAGCCGACGGTATAACCAGCAGCGGCAGCGTTAAGTGCCAGGTTCAGGGCGAACGACGTCTTACCCACAGCAGGGCGGGCGCCGATGATGATGAGCTGACCCTCGCGAAAACCCATGAGCATGCGGTCGAGTGACGGGAAGCCGGTGGGCACGCCCGCCGCCTGACCACCGGCCTGGCACACTTCCTCGGCCTCGTTATAGGCCTCGACCATAAACTCGGTCAGTGTCTTGTAGCTCGACTTGACCTCGCGTGACGTAACCTTGAGCAGTTTGCTCTCGGCCAGCTCCACGACCTCTTTGGTGTCGGTGGGGGCGTTATAGGCCAGCGCGTTAATCTCGTTGGTGGCGCCGATCAGCTCGCGCAGCATCGAGTCGCGACGGACGATGGCGGCATGGTGCTGCCAGTTCACGAGCGACAGGGTCTGACCCATCAACTCCAAAATGTACGCTTCGCCACCCACGGCATCGAGCTTGTTGATGCTTCGCAGGTAATCAATCAGCGAGATGGAGTCGATGGGAATGCGGCTGTTGTACATATCGACCATCGCGGTATAGATGGTCTTATGAATGGGCCGGTAGAAGTCATCGGGCTGCAGCTCGACCTGGGCCTCTTCGACCACCTCAGGCGATAGCAGCATAGCGGCCAGTACATTGGCCTCTGCATCTTGGTTTTGGGGAAGACCCAACTTTGAGCCGCGGTCCTCAACCGTCAGCCCGGTCTCCCTATCGTCATATGCCATGAGCATCCTCATTCATATCGCTTGCGAGCATCCATAGTATCAGCCACGGTCCCAAAACGCGCCGCGCGCCGCCAATCATCACCGAACCAAACGGATGAACGGTCCTGCATATAGGACGTCGACGCAACGTTCACCATGACACCCACTCAGCGCAAAAAACAAAAGGGCGCCCCGGTTTCCCAGAGCGCCCTTCTTAGAACAAGATTGTTGCGTTGCAGCAAATGCTACTCGGCAGCAGCCTCAGTCTCGACCTCGGCGGTCTCGGCCTCGGCGACCTCAGCGGCCTCCTCGACCTCAGCCTCGGCAGCGAGCTCCTCGGCGGTAACGCCGACGAGAACGACAACCTCGGCCTTGATCTCGCGGTACAGCGAGATGGCAACGGTGTGGGCACCGGCAACCTTGATGGGCTTACCGAGCTCGACGCGCTTGCGGTCGATGTCCATACCGAGCTGAGCCTTGATGGCATCAGCGATCATAGCGGCGGTAACGGAGCCAAAGAGGATGCCCTCGTCGCCGACCTTGACGTCAACGGTGACCGTCTTGCCCTCGAAGGCAGCCTTGGTCTCGTTGGCGGTAGCCAGACGGACGGCCTCGCGCTTGGCGATGTTGTTGCGACGCTCGTCAAGCTGCTTGAGGTTGCCCTTGGTGGCGGCAACAGCGAGCTTCTTGGGGAACAGGAAGTTCTCAGCGTAACCCTGAGCGACCTCTACGACGTCACCCTCGCCGCCCTTGCCCTTGATCTCATCGAGAAGAATAACCTTCATGATGCGTCTCCCTTCTTAGCCGCGGTCGCGGTTGCCACGAGAGGAAACCACGGGGACGGTGTACGGCAGGAGAGCCATCTCGCGGGCGCGCTTGATGGCGTTGGCGATGTCATGCTGATGCTGCGTGCAAGCGCCAGTGACGCGACGGGGCTTGATCTTGCCACGGTCGGTCATGTACTTACGGAGAAGCTGAGTGTCCTTATAGTCGATGAACTCAGTGTTCTCCTTGCAGAACTGGCAGTACTTACGACGCGGCTGACGTGCAGAAAAATCATTAGCCATGTCAAAATACCTTTCATTTGGCAACTTCGGCGAACCGAAGCCGCCTCTCACTCAAAAATAGGTGAACAACCCTTAGAACGGGATGTCCTCATCGTAGACGTCGACCGCGGGCGGCGTAGCCACCGGTGCGGCAGGACGTGCTGCGGGCGCGGGAGCTGCGGGGGCGTAACCGCCCTGATCGTAGCCACCCTGGCCACCACGGGAGCTCATAAACTCGATCTCATCGACGATGACCTCAAGCTTGCTCCGGCGCTGGCCGTCGCGCTCCCAAGAGCTGTAGCGCAGCTTGCCCTCGATCGCGACCTTGTTTCCCTTTGCCAGGAAACGGCTCACGGCCTCGGCGCGGGTGCCGAACATGGTGCAGTCGACAAAGTTGGGATAGTCCTCCCACTCGCCAGTCTGCGCGTTGCGGCGACGATCGTTCACGGCGACGCCAAAGGACAGAACCTGGGTTCCGCCGGCGGTGGCGCGCAGCTCGGGATCGCGGGTGAGGTTACCGGTGATGTTCACTCGATTGATGCTCATAACTCACTACTTCCTCTTGGGGCACAAGCCCAGTCCAAAACGACAGTCTTACTCCTGGTCGTCGCGACGGACGATCATGTGGCGGACCACAGCGTCGGTGATGCGCAGGACGCGATCAAGCTCGGCGATCTGGGTAGGATCTGCGTGGAAGTTGATGAGGGTGTAGTCACCATCGGTGAGGTCGTTGATCTCGTAGGCGAGCTTGCGCTTGCCCCACTCGTCAACGGAGTCGACCTTGCCAGCGCCCTCAGCGATCGTGGTATCGATACGCTTCATGACAGCGAGACGAGTCTCGGGGTCGAGCGACGGGTCAACAAAGAACAGCAGTTCATAAGCCTTCATATTGTCACCTCCTCTGGGCAAATGTGGCTTCAGGTCGTGAAGGTGCGCCTGAAGCAGGAAAAGACTTGGTAATAATATCTTTCAACCTCCTAGGCTGCAAGAATATGCAGCTACAACCTCATGACCTCCACATATGCCCATACTCGCACGACGTTTCATGCGCATTCCAACCAAATGCTGACCAAAAGCTTGACGGATCTGTGGACAAGATACGGCGCCGTGAGGACAAGCTGAGCCAAGTCGCAGGTCAACGGGCGCATGGTTGTGGTCGCAAAATGCATACCAGTGGCCCACAGCACCACCCAAAGATTTTTAAATTCATTGCCAAATCGCTTATAAATACCCCTTTTGAACAATTGAGTTGATCAACTACGCTGGTCGGAAGCCGTTTTTTGGCATCTCAAACCCCGCTGCAACGCCAAACGCGGCCAAGCGTTTTAAAAAATGCCAACTTTTCTGTTTGCACTTTGCGATTCCTCGTGTATACTGACTTTCGCATTTAACGGAGAGTTGTCCGAGTGGCCGAAGGAGCACGATTGGAAATCGTGTAGGCGTCAA
>JAXKHW010000202.1:0-8580 GCA_036549635.1 Collinsella sp.
CGAGATCTCGGCCATGGGAAACCCTTTCGCGTGATTGCGGCGCGCGCGGGGCGCTCCGCTACGGTACAGTGTTCATCATTGTACCTGTCTGGCGCAAAAAAGGCGCGCTCGCTGCGGCGTTACATGCCTGCAACATGAGCGTAAGGGGGAAGGCCGTACGGGGAAGAGCCGTCTGGCGCGTGTCCGGCTCGTGTTGGGTTGATTTCCGATCTCAGCCGAACACATTGAGCGGACAGGCCGTTCCCGCAGTCAGCCGAACGCCTCCGACGGCTGATTCCGAACTGGAAGCGGAGGGCATCCCCGCCCTTCGGTAGGGGATACCGCTCCGCGGCGCATGCCGCGGGCGGCGCCCCTATCGGACCACCGTGACCTCAGTTGGGATGGGCCCAGCACTGCCGCGTACTCGGTGAGCTAGAGCCAACTGTTCGTCTTCACGTCGCGTATGGCGATATTTCGGTCGTCCGGCTCGGTGATGCCGTAGCCGAACGCCTGGAGCGTCTCGATGGACTCCTGGATCCTCTGTTGGAACATGGGACCCGGATCGACCCTCGGCCCGAGGTGCCCGCGCCAAAGGCACGGCGTGGCGCGCAGCATGTTATGGATTTTGGAGATGGGCTCGATGTCGGCGTAGACGTTGAGCGTGACCATGGCGTCCTTGTGCCCGAGGATCGACTGCAGCGCCTTGATGTCGCCGCCGTGGCGGATCCACTGCGTCGCGAACGTGTGGCGCAGGCCGTGGAACGTGATCAGCTTGTCGTTGGTGCCCATGAGGCCGTTGGTCTCCGAGAACGTCTTGAACGCCCTGCGGATATAGCTTGTCGTCGCGAAGGTCGCGCCCGGCTCCGGCAGGATGTAGCAGTCCCCGATCTCGACCGCCCCGGTAAGGCCGCGCAAGCGCAGCTTTCCGCAGTCGATCTCGTGGGTCTCCTTCAGGAAGGGGAGTAGGCCGACCGGGTCGATGGGGATACCCCTGGCGTCATGGGTCTTGGTGTCCTTGATGAACGAACCCATTCCCTTCGCGTACGCCACCGAGTGTCTGATCGAGATCAGGCCCGTCTCGAAATCCACATCGCACCACCGAAGGCCGCAGACCTCGCCGATTCGCATCCCCGTGTGCAGGGCGAGTACGACCGCCCTCTAATCCTCGGCGGACCAATCGAGTCCGAACTCCTTTCGGGCATCCTCTTCGCTCATGACTTCGAGAAGGTCTCCGGGTTGGCAACGAAGGGCGAGGCATAGCTGCTCGAGTGTGTTGAAGCGAATGCCGCGAATATGCCCTTTTTTAATACGGGACAGGTTCACGGGCGTGGTTCCAATCCTTTCGGCAAGTTCGTTCGAGGAAATCTTTCGCTCGGCCATGATCTTGTCGAGGCGAACAATTACGGGCATGGCGTTTCCTTACGCAATCTCGTCGGAGTCGAGGTACAGCTCTCGGGCGTACAAGAAGAGCTGGGAAAGCATGAACAGGACGATGCCGAGAACCAGAGAGGTCCAATCGAATGATGAAGCGATCTCTTGGGCGCCGACGGCCCCCTCGCCGCCAAACATCGAAACGGAGGTTTTGAGTGAACCGGCGTAGAGGCTGGTGGCAGCTTGAACAACGAAGAGAATGCCGAGCACCTTCAAGCATGTCGCAGACCCTTTCTTGAAGGGGTCTCCGCTCTTGATCGTCCACACGAGAACGGCGCTGAGGATGGTCGTAGCGATACCGATGACGGCAGGGACCAATGTCGAGATCGCAAGGGCTGGATACGCGGGGGAGTCTGCAATTACAGGGTTGTCGAGCACTTCGATTGCTGGCTTTAAGGAGAACGCCACTTGTGCGATGGCGGTGGCGCAAAGGGTCGCAGAGGCTATCGCACATGCGATGCGGAAGGAATGAAGCCGGGGAGTGCGATTGTCGGAACTCATAATAACCTCCGAAGAATTTAAAAAACTCAGGTTACTTTTTAACAGTTTATGTTAAATTGACTTTGCCGGCAAGTAATCACAGCATACTGCAATCACTAGATGCGAGGCGGGGCCGAGCATTTTGTTCAGCCCCGCTGTTCCAGGTGGATGGGGTTAAGGTTGGCGATGAATATGCTCAAAATCTCGAAGGCAATCTTTAGGTCGCTCCTCTCCTCCAGGTCGCTCTGTGTTGCCGTTGTTGCGTTGATGGTTCTTTGTGCTTTGCCCGTCTTCAGGAGCGCGGCTGGCATCGACGGACGGGTTGAATACCTCGAGTTGGGAATAACCCGTGTCGAGCAGGAATTGTCAGCATCCTATGCGGATGCGCTTGTGAATGCGGGGGAGGAGGGCGTCTATACCTCTTCATCAAGCATGCCCGCGCTTCTGTACCCTCTTGCCGCGGGGCGTCTTGTCTTGGCGCCGCTCTCTCCCCTACTTCCGTTTCTGCAGGTATCGGATGGAGCGTACTCCTTTTATGACGGATCGAAGGAGTACTTGCTATGGGCCGCAACGGCCGTTGCCGTCTCGTTCCTTGCCGCGCGTCTTAACAAACGTGAAAAACTCATCATCCAGGCACCGATGGGTGAGCTGGGCAGGCTTGTTGCATCGAGCGTATGGGCGAGTGTTTTTGCGACGCTTGCCGTCTTCGCCGTCAATCTTCCAGGGATAATCGCCGCACTTGTGAAGAATGGCCCGGGCTCGCTGTTCTATCCGATAGGCTACGTTCAATATGCGACTCCGGTTATCAAACCGGCTTGGCTGGTGTTCGCACAGACGGCCATCTTGCAATTCTTGGTGGCGGCGTTCATCTCGCTCGTCGTTCACCTTGCCGTGAAGATTGCCAATAACCCTACGCTTGGAATCGTGTTCGTATGTGCCCTGATGGGGGCGACGATGGTTCCCGGGTATTACGGAAGATCCATCGCTTTACGTGAGTTCGCCCTGTTGAATCCCCTTACGTATGCGAACACTGAGTTGACCGTCGGCGCCTATAGCCCGTACCCGACAACGCAGATAGTGAATCTGCCTGGACTTTGCTTCGAGCGTGGCGCGATTACCCTCGTATGCGCAATCGGGATCGAGGTGCTGGCAATTAGCCTGCTTTGCGTTGCTGGAAAGAGCGGCTGCGCGCGCCCGATGTCCCCGATTTGTCTTGAGAGAGGTTCCTTCACCGCATCGAGAACGACAGCCCGTTCGAGCGCTTGTGCCTCCGCCGTTGCATACGTAAGAACGATGGGGAAGCTGCTCCTGCATTCTCCTGCCCTCGCCGTATGCGCGATTGCAATGTCGACGGCGATGCTGGCCCCGGCTCTGGTCGAGGTGTTTCCTGACGCTGGTGACGTTTCCGCTGTTCGGTATAGGGATGGGGAGCTCCGTTCAATAGATCGGTATCTAGAGCAGGACGCTGCGAATATGGACGTCGAGGGCAAAGCGGCCCTGGAAGGCATGCGAGATGCTCTTTCGGGTTTCGTGTACGCGCCCACGCCTGCGGAGGGGTTTCGAAGCCTTGCGACGTACGAGCGCGCTCGAGGCGAGCTGGGCGCGGCAGATGCGACCCTCCTGCAATCGATCGGAATCGAGCCGGAGACTCCTTCTCGTGTGGAGGCGCGCGCCCTTCTGCTCGAGTCGATCGCGAGCTTGCCGGACCCCAAGGTTTACGAGTTAAGTACGAAGATGCCCCCATTAATCCTCCTTTCCTATCTCCAGGCAGCGCTTCCTTCCTTGTTTTGGCTGTTGCCCGTGGTTGTCACATCGCTTGCGTGCACCCACCTGCGGTGCCGTTCCCTTCTGGTTTTCCAAGTCCCCGCAACAGCGCATGTGCGTTTTCTGACGGCTGTTGCGCTGTCTCTCCTGCTTGGCTTGGCGCTGCTTTTGGTGTCGATGGTTCCCGCTGCGGCTGTGTCCTTGATTAAGAACGGTGCGGGTGGTTCGGAGTATCCCGTCGCTCTCATTCGGGCGGGAGCTTCGACAACGTCCATGGTGGGGGAGGTGGTGTTGTGCAGTATTCCGTTGCTGGTCATGGCATACGGCGTGATTTCCGTCGTCGCTGCGTTGACAGCAGCGATTAGCCGCAACCCCGTTGTCACCGGAGTGGTTTGCGCGGTTCTCCTGGTGTTGGGTTCTTTGAGCGCTCATGTTGAAAGCGCGGGCATGGGCGTCGCGCTGCTGGCTCCATTCGCCTCGTTTGATCCCGCTTCCCAGGTGGGGACGATTGGGTTCCTTGGGCGAGGGACGAACGCGATGCCTTTTGGAGAGGTCGTCGGCGCATCGGGCGCTCTGCTGGTGGTTTTGGGCGTCGTATCTCCGTTGATGGTGCGCCTGAGTGTTCCAAAGATCGAAAGGGGATGATCTCGATGATTGGCCTTCAAACGCTGACGATCTCTTATGGAAAGAAGGTGCTCGTAGATTCGGTGGACGCTGAGTTTGCCCCGGGTACGGTCTACGGTCTCGTCGCTCCGAACGGGCATGGAAAGACGACGTTGCTGCGTGCGATGGCAGGTTTGCCGGGTCCTCGCGTGGACGGGAGCATCGTTCTGGATGAGGTGCAGGGTACGGGTGCGAGAGAGGTCCGTTCTATGATCTTCTATGCACCTGGTGAGGGGACGCTGCTGTATCCCGGATTGCGTGCGGAAGATCACCTCAAGATGGTTTGCGATATGTGGCCGCATGCTCGCGATATCGAAGAGATAGTGGAACAAACGCAGATAGGCGAGTTCGCGAAGATGAGGATCCGCACTCTGAGCCAGGGCATGAAGCAGCAGCTTACCCTGGCGATTGCGTATGCGACGGGTGCGCGGTACCTTCTATTAGATGAGCCCATGAACGCGCTCGACCCCAGCAGGGTGGACTTGCATTCCGAGATTCTCAGGAAGCTGGCCGATTCTGGTACGTGCATCATCATGTCATCCCACATCTTGGATTCGGTCGATAGGCTGTGCGATGAGATTCTGTTTTTGAAGGATGGGAGGCTCATTAGAAGCATTCCGCAAGATGATGCTGCGCCGAAGTCTCCTGGATCCCATTTCGCAAAGCCTGCCGGACGCGCCGAGGGTGCGCTAAGCACGTATCGGCGACTCTACGAAAAGGGCGGGTAGAAATGCAAGTTAAAAATCTATGTGGTCAATATAATACCGTTGAACCCGCATATCGATACCGCTCAGCCATTCGCCTCGCCCCCGTCGCACGTATCTTCATCCGGTCTGTTACTTTTAATCTAACAATTCTTTGAGGAACGTAGGTGCTTCCAAATGTACTGTCGACTTCTTCTCAAACTAATCCTAAGAGACAGGGCCGTATGGATCTCTACGCTCGTTCTCGCTGCAGCCTTCTCCATCCCCATTGCGTTCAATTCACCCATCTACGGGCCCTTCTTTATGAAACAGGGCATGCAGAGCTTTGTCGACGCATTCAATACGCGCGCGCCCCAGGCCAGCGGCACAGACCTATCTCCAGAGCAGCAAAATGACGCGGAGCTTGCAAGATACGCGAACGCCGCCCTCGCCGCTCAAACCGACGCCGCCTTTCTCGATTCTGCCGAGAGCTACTACGCGCTCATGGGCGAAGGCTTCCAATCCGGGTCCATCGTGGGAGACCAAGAGACCAATGACGCAGACCTCGCGTATTGCCGTGCCCTGAGCAGCTCCGGCATCACGGATATCCCGGCCTCCGCAAACGACCTGCCCTTCCTTTCCTTCCTGCCTTACGCCATTGCCACGGCGCCGTCTTTCCTTCCCTTCATCCCCTTCCTTCTCTCGTCGATACTCGTGCTCGGCGCCACAAGGCCCGCGACCCTGGCGGCGAAGGCGCCCGTGCCCAAATTCCGGCGCCTTATCCAGATCGTGTTTTCGATAATCGCCGCGGGGACCGCGATGCTCCTCGCCGGCCTCGCACCCGGGGGCATTTACGCCTTGGCCCTAAACGGCTTCGGGCAAATTGGGTACCCGATCTCCTTCTTCCATGACGGCGCGCTTACCACCACGACCGCGGGAAACGTCTTCACAGCCCTGCTTATCGCGCTTCTTGCGGGCGGAACCTTAATATCCGTTTGCTCCGCCGTCCTATCGACCGCAACGAGGCGCGTCCTCGCGGGCCCCCTTACCTCCGCGCTGCTTGTCGCGGCCCCGGTATTCCCGTTACTGTCCGATTCGGCACTGGAGCATAACGCCGCGCTCAATCTCCTGCCGCTGGCCGTATTCTCGCCTATCGAGGCAACGGGTTACGTAGGATGCTTCCCGACAGAATTCATTGGCTCCGGTTCAGGCAGCGCATCGATGCTTGCCGTGGCCCTGATATACGTCGCGGTCTTTTTTGCGGTCGGCGCCGTTGCGACACGTTCGCCCAAACAGTCTGGACCCGCGAAAAAGCACCATGGGCTCGAGCTTCTGGACGTGAGCGTGGGATACGGAAGCACGACGATACTTTCAATCGGGTCGCTTTTCCTGAGCCCGGGAACGGCGGCGGGCCTCGTTGCTCCCAACGGCTCGGGGAAAACCACCCTTCTTGAAGCGCTGTCGGGCCAATTTCCCACCCGCATCCGCTCGGGAAGCCTGGCGGCAGACGGAATCAGCCAACGTCAATCAGCCGAATTTGCAGAACTCGTCTACCTGAGCTCTTCGGGCGGCACGGATCTCTACCCCACGCTATCGGCCCTCGAGCACCTTGCTTTCGTTAGGGAGGCGTGGAAATCGGCCGCCGACATCGACTCGCTCTGCAGCTCCCTCGGAATCTCCCCATATCTCGACAAGCCGACCCGTAAACTCTCGACAGGAATGAAGCAGCAGGTAAAGCTTGCCATGGCGATAGCGACCGATTGCCCGTACCTCATCCTCGATGAACCGCTGAACGGCCTCGATCCGGGAAAACGGAAAACCTCCTGCGACGCGATGCGCAGCGAGGTGGCGCGGGGACGCAGCGTGCTCATTTCAAGCCATCTGCTCGACGACCTGGCAGACCTCACCAACTCGTTCTACTTCATCGAGGCCGGCACGCTCGTGGAAAAGATCGAGTCGTCCTCGCAGACGCTCAAGCAGGAATACCTCGATACATACGAGGGAGGTGAATGACATGAAACTATTTGAACAGCTGAAGTCCAATGCGTCGCGCATGGCTGTCTACGCCATCCTCGTGGCAACGGCTTTATGCGGAATCGCGGCACCCGTCTATGCGCTCAACGGGGAGAAAGGCGATGTCGAACCCGCGTACATGGCTTCGACGGTTAAGGACCGGTACAAAGCCTTCTCTGGAGACACGTTTTACGTAGCAGAGTACGACACGACCTACCGTCAGCTTCGCTACAACAAGGGCTACGACTATCTAGGCGCAGAGGCAATCAGCTATACGTCGGGTTGGTACCGCTCCAACTATGGACACATAACCCAGTTCAAGTGTAACTACCGTGTGTACAACTAAAGCAACCGGCCGGGACGAGGGGTGACGCAAAAGCGTCGCCCCTCGTTTTTAACCATGTCAACTGAACCTAGTTCAGTTTGGTTGATTTCCGATCTCAGCCGAACACATTGAGCGGAAAGGCCGTTCCCGCAGTCAGTCGAACGTCCCCGGGGCCCTTCTCAGGCCCCGGGGACGGCATTTTCCCAGTTGAAGGAACGGTGGAGATGTGTTTCGATGGGTCAGATTCGTGTCGTTCCGAAAAGACCGTGAACCTTTTGTGGGACACGCGGCGCCGTGGTACCATAGCCGAGTTTGTTGTCTTGGTCGGAAACCAAGACGCCTTATGCGCTGATCGGTAACCAGCGCCTGACCAATAAGGAGTCCTACCATGAAGCAGGGTATCCATCCCCAGTATGTCGAGTGCACGGTGACGTGCTCCTGCGGCAACACCTTCAAGACGCACGCTACCGTGTCCGAGATGAAGGTCGAGCTTTGCAACGAGTGCCACCCGTTCTACACCGGCCAGCAGAAGTTCGTCGACACCGGTGGACGCGTCCAGCGCTTCGCCGACAAGTTCGGTGGCGCCGCTGCCGCCCAGCTCAAGAAGGCCGAGGAGGCCAAGGCTGCCAAGGCCGCCAAGGCTGCTGAGGCCGAGGCCGCTCGCAAGGCCGCCGCTGAGGCTAAGGCTGCCGAGAAGGCTAAGCGTGCTGCTAAGTTTGCCGAGGAGGCTGCCAAGCAGGCCGCCGAGGCTCCCGCAGAGGCTCCCGTCGAGGAGGCCGCTGCCGAGGCCGAGACCACCGAGGCTGCTGAGTAAATAGCTCGCCGCGGAATCGCTCGCATTCATGGCATGAGGGCCGTGCATCCATTTGGGTGCGCGGCCCTTTTTCTTTTTAAATTAGTGCAAACTAACCTGTCCCCATGGCACCACATGGCAGAGAGGCGGCGTTTGCCCAGATAGACCTGCCAAAATTAACCTGTCCCATTGTGGCAGGTTGGTCGTAGTTATTACGTGGCGGTCGAGCTCGACCGTATAGGCCGCGCCTTGTTTGGCTAAAGTAAAATCATCTGTGTTTAACTCGTCCGCAGCTGCACGGCGTGGGCGATGGCCAAAAAGGAAAACCACATGGGATTCATGTCAAAGCTGCTGTCCTTTGGATCCGATAAGGACCTTAAGCGCTACTACAAGATCGTCGACCAGATCAACGGTCTTGAGCCCCAGTTTGAGAAGATGACCGAGGAGGA
>JAXKHW010000203.1:0-4780 GCA_036549635.1 Collinsella sp.
GTCCAGGCCGACGGAGCACACGCAGGTCATGGCCTCGAGCTTCTCGAGCGAAAGCGCGCCGGCCTCGACGGCGGCAATCATGCCGGCGTCCTCGGACACGGGGATAAAGGCGCCCGAGAGGCCACCCACGCTGGAGCTGGCCATGACGCCGCCCTTCTTGACGGCATCGTTGAGCATGGCGAGTGCGCAGGTCGTGCCCGGGCCACCGCAGGTGCCAACACCGATGATCTCGAGGATACGCGCGACGGAGTCGCCGATGGCGGGCGTGGGAGCCAGCGACAGGTCGACAATGCCCTTCTCGACATCCAGGCGACGGGCGGCCTCGCGGCTCATGAGCTCGCCGGCACGGGTGATCTTAAAGGCGGTCTGCTTAATCTTCTCGGCGACTTCCATCATCGATGCGGAATCGGGCAGCGTCTCCAGGGCTGCGGCCATAACGCCGGGGCCCGAGACGCCTACGTTGATGACGGCGTCGGCCTCGCCACCGCCGTGGACGGCGCCCGCCATAAACGGGGAGTCCTCGACCATGTTGGCAAAGCAGACAAACTTGGAAGCGCCGACGGAATCCTGGTCGGCCGTGAGTTTAGCGGCATCGATGATGGTCTGAGCCGCCATGAGCACGGCGTCCATGTTGATGCCGGCACGCAGACTGGCGACGTTGACGCTGGAGCAGACGCGGCTCGTGGCGGCGAGCGCCTGCGGGATGGACTGGATAACGCGGCGGTCGGCGTCGCCGATGCCCTTCTGGACGAGTGCGGAGAAGCCGCCCAGGTAATCGATGCCGAGCGTCTCGGCCGCGCGGTCGAGGGCATGCGCGATGGGGGTGAGGTCCTCATCCTTGCAGCACGCGGCGATCTGTGCCACCGGGGTGACGGAAACGCGCTTGTTGACGATGGGGATACCGTACTCGCGCTCGAGGTTCTCGGCGGTCTCGACCAGGTGCTCAGCCGTGTGCGTCACGTGGTCGTAGATCTTCGTGCACATGCGGTCGAGGTTCTCGGCACCGCAACCCATGAGCGAAACACCCATGGTGATGGTCCTGATGTCGAGGTTCTGCTCCTCAACCATGCCGCGAGTTTCCGCGATTTCTGCGGGCGTGATCGCCATCCTTGCACTCCTATCTGCCAAAACGAGCATAGTCTTGTCTATTCTAACGTGCCGCACGCGTCTCGTGGCGCGTGCGGCACGTTTTGGTGCTCGGTTGTTTCCGTTGTGTTACTGTCCAAAGACCTCTTCGGCGATGCGCGCGCTCTCGGCGGCGTCCTTGGCGTAGTAGTCAGCGCCGATCTGCTTGGCGTATTCGGGGGTGAGCACGGCACCGCCTACGATGATCTTGACGCCTGGCACCTCGGCATGAAGCAGCTTGATGGTCTCCTCCATGGCGACGACCGTGGTAGTCATAAGTGCCGAGAGGCCGACGAGCTTAATGTCGCGTTCCTTGACGGTCTTGAGCACCTCCTGCGGGTCGACGTCGCGACCCAGATCAAAGACGGTGTAGCCGTAGTTATCGAGCAACATCTTGACGATGTTCTTACCGATGTCGTGGATGTCGCCCTTGACGGTGGCCACGCAGATTTTGCCCTTGTCGGCAATCTCGCCGGCGGGCATCAGGCGCTTGATGGTGTCAAAACCCACGCGCGCGGCCTCGGCCGAGGCCATGAGCTGCGGCAAGAAGAACTTTCCCTGGTCAAAGAGGACGCCAACCTCGTCAAGGGCGGGGATAAAGTGATTGTTGATGAGGTCCATGGCGTCGTGATCTGCCAGCAGACGCTCGGTCTCGGCCGCGATCTCGCCTTTGCGGCCCGAGACGACCATGCGACGAATCGGGTCGTCGTTGCTGTCAGTGCCGGCGGTGACAGCAGCGGGCGCGGTGTCGGTCGATACTGCCTGAGCCGCCGCCGGGTTCGCGGCGATCTTGTACGGATCGGTCCAGCCGGCGTAGCGTTCGATGTATCCGGTCGAGCCCTCGTCCTCAACGCTCAGGACGCGATAGCTGTAGACGGTATCCATAAAGCGCTTGGAGCCCGGGTTCATGATGGGGGCGTCCAGGCCTGCGCCGAAGGCGGCAGCCAAAAAGACCGAGCCCAGCAGCGGGCGGGCGGGCAGACCAAAGCTGATGTTCGACACGCCGAGCGCGCATTTGACGCCCAGGCGCTCCTTGCACAGGGACATAGCACGCAGGATCTGTTCGGCCTGGCGTTGATTGGTCGAGGCGGTCATGACCAGACAGTCGATGAGGATGCGGTCCGGTCCGATGCCGTAGCGCGCAGCCTCGGCTACGATGCGCTCGGCGATGGCGAAGCGAGCCTCGGCGGTATCGGGGATGCCGCCTTCGTCGAGCGTGAGGCCGACGACGTTGGTGCCGTAGTGGGCGACCAGCGGAAAGATCTCATCCATGATCTGCTGCTTGCCATTGACCGAGTTGATGATGGGCTTGCCGGCGTAGCGGCGAACGGCGGCCTCGACGGCTGCGGGATCGGTGGAGTCGATCTGCAACGGCAGCAAGGTGGAGCCCTGGAGCTGCTCGGTTGCCTGTTGGATGATCTTGACCTCGTCGATTTCGGGCAGGCCCACGTTGACGTCCAGGATGTCGGCGCCCTGTTCCTGCTGGCTGATGCCCTGGCTCACGACGTAGTCCAGGTCGCCGTCGCGCAGGGCCTGCTGCAGGCGCTTTTTGCCGGTGGGATTGATGCGCTCGCCGATGACAGCGATTTTGTGGCCGTTGCAGGGAAGGTCTACGACCGTCTGCGCGCTCGTGACCGACATGCTGGGCTTGCGGCGGCGCGGGCTGGGCGTGTGGTTGTTGATGAGGGTGCGAAGTGCCGCCATGTGCGTGGGCGTGGTGCCACAGCAGCCACCCACGACGCTCACGCCGTCCTCAATCATGCCGGCGACGGCCTCGGCGTATTCGGGTGCCTGGATGTCAAAGACGGTATTGCCGTCATCGTCCACGCGGGGCAGTCCCGCATTGGCCTGCACCATAACGGGCTTGTCGGTAACGGTGAGCATACGTGCGGCGAGCCCTCGGAGCTCGGCCGGTCCCTGGCTGCAGTTAATGCCCAAAACATCGGCGCCGATGGCGTCGAGCGTGATGGCGGCGACCTCGGGACTCGTACCCAGGAAGGTGCGGCCGTCTTCCTCAAAGGTCATGGTGGCAAAGACGGGCAGGTCGGAGTTCTCGCGGCAGGCGAGGACGGCGGCCTTGATCTCGGCAAGGTCGGTCATGGTCTCGATAATAAAGAGGTCCACACCCGCGGCGACGCCGGCGCGCACTTCCTCGGTAAAGAGGTCATAGGCCTCGTCGAAGCTCAGAGTGCCCAAGGGGCGAAGCAGCGCGCCGATGGGACCGATATCGCCGGCGACGTAGTGGGCACCGGCCGCGCGGGCGCAGGCGACAGCGGCGGCAAAGACATCTGCCACGGTGGCAGCACCGTCGAGCTTGTGGGCGTTGGCGCCAAAGGTGTTGGCGGTGATCACGTCGCAGCCAGCCTCGACATATTGACGCTGAATGTCGGTAATGACCTGGGGCTCCTCAAAGTTGAGCAGCTCGGGCAGGGCGCCGGCCTTCATGCCGGCCGCCTGCAGCATGGTGCCCATGCCGCCGTCGAACAGCAGGTGCCCCGTGCCCTCGATGGCGGCGCGCAGGCGATCGTCCTTAATGCGAAGGTCGTCGATCGTGCGTGTCTTGTATGCAGCGCCATTACGGCGTGCGGCATCAACGGGCGCCGCCAGCGCGGCGCCGTCCAGATCATGAGTAATAAGCGGAGTAAACATCGAGGGCTCCTAATGGCTGGAATAGCAGGTGGTGTGGGCGGCGCGGAAGCGGCAGTGCTCGCGCATGCGGCAGATATTGCAGGTTGGGCGGCTCTGGGCGTCGTGGACCTCGCCGTCAAATAGACCGATCACTGCGGTCACGCTCTTGGTGGGCATGAGCAGGCTGGTAGGCGTGACAGTAAGCCCGATGAGCCGTGTGGCGTTGAGCGCATCCACGATCGAGCGCTGGGCAGAGAGCGGGCAGTCGCCATAGCCGGGACTGAAGCGCCAGTTGCCGGCGAGCCCGTGTGCAGCGGCGTCTGTCTTGACCTGTCGGTCCATCTGCTCAACAGCAGCTTCTACATAGGCAGAGCATGCGGCGTCGAGCACGGCGCCTTCCAGGGGTTGCTGGGCTCCGGTGGTTCGCAGGCGGCGTTCGGCAGACATTCCGAGGGTGCAGGCCATGAGTGCCGCCAGGCGGGCGTCTTTGAGATGTCGATAGATATCACGACCCCGCAGCTCAACATTGGTGCCAACCAAGCGGATGCAGGGCTCGCCCTGCTCGTCAACGCCCGTGGCATCGACGGCAAACACGCGTCGCACGCCGCGGGGCTCGATATCCAGCTCTAGGCGCTCGACCACAAGCTCAATTCGTCGTGACAGCTCGGGCTCAATCTGCTGGCCGCTGTAGCCCAGATACCGCAGCATCTCGGCACGGTCGACACGAGGGTGGTGGGCAGCGTCGATACGGTAGAGCGCCGGCGACGCAAGGTCGGCCGGCACTTCACCAAAAGCTGTATCGATGTGCGGTTTTTCCATTACCCCAGGCGCTCCATAATGGTTGCGGCGATCGCAGGACGATTCATAGTGTACAGGTGCAGACCGTCAGCACCGTGCTCCTTAAGGTCGCAAAGCTGACGGGCGGCATAATCTACACCGGCTGCCTGCAGGCTCTCGGGGTCGTTCTCGTACTTGGCGAGAATCTTGATGACGGGGGAGGGCAGCGACGCACCGCACATAAAGACCA
>JAXKHW010000204.1:0-11578 GCA_036549635.1 Collinsella sp.
AAGATACTGCTGACCGTCCTGAATCATGGAGCCCCACGAAGGCGTAGGCGGAATAACGCCCATGCCGAGGAAGGACAGAGCGGACTCGGTCAGAATGGCGCCACCAATGTTCATGGTCGCGTAGACCACGATGGAGGCGACGGAGTTCGGGAAGATGTGACGCACGACGATACGAGCATCGGATGCACCCATCGCGCGCGCAGCATCAACATAGTCATTTTCCTTGACCGTCAGGATCGCGGATCGGAAGACGCGCGCAATCGAAGGCCAGCCGAGAATACCGATGGCGATAAAGACGTTCTGAAGGCCACGGCCAATAACGGCGATCATGGCGACAACGAACAGCACGTACGGGAACGCCAGGAAGATGTCCGCACAGCGCATGATGATCGTATCCCAGATGCCGCCGTAGAAACCGGCCAGAGCACCCATGACCAGACCAATTAGCGTGGAGATCGCGGTGGCCATAATGCCGACGGACAGCGAAACGCGTGCACCGTAGATAACACGGACGAGAATGTCACGACCGAGGGCATCGGTGCCAAACGGGTGCTCGGCACACGGAGCCAGCAGCGATGTCTCGGCCATGGTGGTCGAATCGGAAGCCGTCGGCGAACCGAGCCAGGGCTTAGCCCACAGATCGGCGGTCAGGGCAACCAAAACGACGATGATAATCCAGCAGACACCGATAACGGCGAGCTTGTTCTTGCGAAGACGCTTAAAAGCGTCGCCCCACAGCGTGCGGGACTTGGCGGGAGCAGATGCGGCCTTGGTGGCGGTAGCCTGCTCCTGAGACTGAGAATCAGTTTCTTGCATGAGACGTACCTCCCTTAGGCCTTATCCGACGGACCGCCAAGGCGGATGCGCGGGTCGAGGAATGCATAGCTAATGTCGACGAGCAGGTTGATCACCATGACGACGACGACGATGAGCGTAACGCCGCCCATAACGATGGGCCAGTCACGCATGCTAATGGCGCGATAGACCTCATAGCCGATACCGGGCCAGTTAAAGACCGTCTCGGTCAGGATGGCGCCCGAAAGCATGCCGCCAAAGTCGACACCAATATAGGTAACGACGGGGATGAGTGCATTCTTAAGCGCATGCTTGACGATGATCGCACGATTGGAGAGACCCTTGGCCTTTGCCGTACGGATGTAATCCTGGTTCATGACGTCAAGCAGCTGCGAGCGCATAATGCGGGCAGCATAAGCGGTCGAAACCGAAGCCAGCGTAATGGTCGGAAGCACATAGTGCATCCAATCCTGATACTGAGAGCTGGAACCGCCGGCACCCGAGATCGGCATGGAGATTGCACCGCCCGTGGCGTCCTTGAGGATGACGCCAAAGAACAGCTGCAGCAACATACCGAGCCAGAAGGCCGGGACCGCAACGAGGATCGACGTGGTAAGCGTTACCAAAATATCCCAGAAGGAATACCGCTTTACCGCCGAAATGATACCCGCACCGATACCCATAATTGCCTCGAGCACGATGGCGCACGCGGCAAGTTTGACCGTATACGGATACTTCTGGGCAAAGATTTCCGTAACCGGCAGCTTGCGCTGATACGAATTGCCCAGATCGCCATGAAGCAGGCCGTTCATGTAATACAAGTAACGGTCCACGAGCGACGTTTGAACGGGATCGCCGTTCTCGTCAAGAATCGCGTTGCCGTCCTCGTCCGACTGGACTAGGTGATAGCGGACGCGAAGCTGAAGCTCCACCTCGGGGGACAGAGCCTTGTCTCCACCGATCAGCTTGATCGGATCTCCCGGCACGATATTCTGGAGGGCGAACAGAATCAGCGTAACGCCCAAAAACACCGGGATGAACTGAAGCACACGTTTAACGATGTACTTACCCATACCACTCCCCTATCTAGGGATTAACCTAAATGGGATGCCGATCGCCAGACCGGCATCCCAAAATTACCATCAGCCAGTTTACCCCAGGTTAGGGAGAACTGTATGTTTCCCATGAGGTCTACGTAAATACTTGACCCTCACGGAAGCTGCAAACTCTTAGGCGAGCTCAGCGGTACCCAGCTCGGCATGCTTCTGCGGATCGACATAGAGGTGCTTGATGCGATCGGAACCGACGATGGTGTGCGTGTAGAACATCACAGGGATGACCGGGCAGTCGGCAGCGACCATTGCGTCGGCCTCCTGCATCTTAGCGACGCGCTCCTTGTCGTCAACAATAGTACGAGCCTCGTCGACCTTGGCGTCGAACTCGGGGTTGCTGTAACCAGAGCGGTTGTCGCCACCGAGGGAGTCGGAGTGGAACAGCGGATACAGGAAGTTGTCCATGATCGGGTAGTCGGCAATCCAACCCAGACGACCGAACTGATAGTTAAAGTTCTGATACTGCTCGAGCAGGGCAGACCACTCAGGGGTATCGGAGACAGCGGTAACGCCAACCTTGGCGAGGTCGCCGATGATGGACTCCATGATCTCCTTGTGACCGCCGTCCTGGTTGTAGGAAAGGGTCACGCTAATGCCACGATCCCCGTTAGCGCCAGCGGGAGCAACCTTGTCGAGGTACTCGTTAGCCTTGTCGACATCGTAGGCGCAGAACTCCCATGCGCCCTCCTTGTAACCATCGATGCCCGGAGGAACAATGCCGTCGGCAGGGGTACGGGTACCCTTGAAGATGGTCTTGCAGATGGCCTCACGGTTGATGGCCAGGGAGATGCCCCTACGCAAGTCGGCGTTGTTGAACGGCTCGGCCGTGGTGTTGCAGGTCAGATAGTACGTGGAAGGCTCGGCGCCGAGCAGCATGCGCTCGCCGTCACCCATGGTGTAGCCGTCCTTGGACACGCCGCGATCCTTCTTGGCGGCATCGATCTGAGCAACGGGAACGTCGCAAACATCGAGGTTACCGGCCTGGAACTCCTTGTAAGCGGTCTCCATGTCCTTGATGACCTGGAAGTGGATGCCATCGATCTTGGCCTTGTCGCCATAGTAATCGTCGAACTTCTTGAGGTTGATCTCCTGACCATCCTCCCACTTGCCGTCCATCATGAACGGGCCGTTACCGACCGGTGCAAGATAGAAGCTCTTGACATCGGACTCGGCGCACTCGGGAACCGGGGCCAGAGCCGGGTGAGAGGCGACGAAGGGGAAGTCGGCGTAAGCGGAAGACAGCTTGACGACGAGGGTCTCATCGTCGGGGCAAGTAACACCGCTGAGCTCGGTAGCGTTACCGGCAAGCAGGTCGTCATAGCCCTCGACCATAGAAAGGTGATAGGAGACCTCGGAAGGGCCGTACTCGGTAGCGATGGCCGACTTGGTGTTGACCAGACGCTCCCAACCGAGCTTGAAGGACTTGGAGGTAACGTCGTCACCGTTGTGGAACTTGGCCTTCTTGATCTTGAAGGTGAACTCGGTGGCGTCGTCGTTGGCCTCAAAGGACTCGCAAGCCAGCGGAACGATCTCGCCCTTCTCGGCGTCATAAGAGGTCAGAGCATCAAAGAGCTGGTACTCGACCTGAGTGCCCTGGTCCTCCTGGACGTTATAGGGGTCGATGCAGACCGGGTTGTTGATGTAGAAGTTCAGCGTCGAACCGGACTCAGAACCGGAAGCGTCGCCGCCCTTCTTGCCGCATGCGGCAAGAAAAGCCATGGAGCTCGCAGCAAGGGTACCGCCGACAAAGGCGCGACGACCCATAACGGGCTGGTGGAACATAGAATCAGCCATGCCATCCTCCTTATGAGATAGGACAAAGTAAGTTCGGTCGGGCAACGTCAAGACAGCCCAATCGAACCATTCAAACGCGGTCCGCCGTTTTGGCTGGTTATACAAAGCGGACCAACGTATTGCAATACAGTAGCGCATTTTATGCACGATTTGGGGCTAATTCCGGTTAACGGTCGAGAATTTCTTTAGTTGGGCGAAGTATGTGGGGATATTTTGACTCTGTTACAAATATGTAAATCAGAACCACCCTTAAAAAGGGTGGTTTGCTCTTAGGGTATAACCCACGGGCCCCGGGCTCGCGTCTAAAGGCGCGGGCCCGGACTTCGTCCAGGCCTGGTGCATCTTGACCCGTGGCGCGCCGGTCGAACCGGCGGGATCACCCCCTCTTGAAGGGGTCCTCGTACTCCCTCACGCTCAGCTTGTCCAGCGCGATGTCGTGGGACTCCTGCTCCCTGATGTACTTGGCGATCGTCGCCTCGTTCAGGCCGACGGTGGACACGTAGTAGCCCTCCGCCCAGAACTTCCTGTTGCCGAACTTGTACTTGAGGTTGGCGTGCCTGTCGAATATCATCAGCGAGCTCTTCCCCTTCAGGTAGCCCATGACGCTCGCGACGCTGTACTTCGGCGGGATCGCCAGCAGCACGTGCACGTGGTCGGGCATCAGGTGCCCCTCGATCATCTCGATCCCCTTGTACTCGCACAGCTTCCTGAGGATCTCCCCTATGTCGCTCCTGATTTGGTTGTAGATCACTTTGCGCCTATACTTCGGCGTGAACACGATGTGGTACTTGCACATCCACTTCGTGTGGGAAAGGCTGTAGGCCTTCTGGGCCATGGCGACCACCCCTTCGACTCGAATTCTTGACGGCCTGAACAATCGTCAATATCGGTCGGAGGGGTGGCTTTGTAAAGCCGTTTGTCTCCACCCGCGTAGCGGGTGGTTTAAAGCTGGCCGCTGCGCGGCCAGCGGACTAAAGTCTTGAAAACAAAAACCACCACAAAGGTCTCCTTTGTGGTGGTTGAGCATCAGAAGTGAATGTGTCGCTACTTGGACAGCTCGTCGGCAAGGGCCTCGATCTGAGCGCGCGAGGCGTCGTTGAGCGAGCCCAGCACGGTCACCTTGTTCTGCGTCAGGGTGATGTCCTTCATGCCCTCGAGCTCCTTGGTCATAACCTTGGCAGCTGCAGGCGCCCAAGAGCCGGCCTCGACGAGCGCCACCGTACGGTTCTGGTAGGCGTGCTCGGCGAGCGTATGGATGAAGGTGCTCATGCACGGGAAGATCTCGCCCTGATAGGTGATGGAGGCGAGCACCAGACGGTCGTAGCGGAACGCATCCTCAACGGCCTCGGCCATGTCGTCGCGAGCCAAGTCAAAGACGGAGACCTTCTGGCCGCGAGCCTCAAGCGCTGCGGCGAGCTCCTCGACGGCAGCCTTCAGATGGCCGTACACGCTCGCATAGGCAATCGTGATGCCCTTGTCCTCGGGCTGGTAGCTCGACCAGGTGTTATAGGTGTCGAGGTAATAGCCCAGGTTCTCGGTCAGTACGGGGCCGTGGAGCGGACAGATGATCTGGATATCCAGATCGGCGGCCTTCTTGAGGACGGCCTGCACGAACTTGCCGAACTTACCGACGATGCCAAAGTAGTAGCGGCGAGCCTCACAAGCCCACCCTTCCGGATCCTCGATGTCGTTGGCGCCAAACTTGCCAAAGCCGTCGGCACTAAAGAGCACCTTGTCGGTGGCCTCGTAGGAGAACAACACCTCGGGCCAGTGAACATTGGGGGCACCGACAAAGGTTAGGCTGTGGCCGCCCAGGTCGAGCACGTCGCCATCTTTGACGACCATCTTGCGCTCGGAGAAGTCGGTGCCAAAGTAGTTGACCATCATGCGGAAAGCACCCATGCTAGCCACAATCTGCGCCTGGGGATAGCGCTCCATAAAGGCGGCGATACCGGCGGAGTGATCGGGCTCCATGTGATGGACGACCAGGTAGTCGGGCGTACGGCCATCGAGCGCGGCCTCGAGGTTGCCGAGCCATTCGTCGACAAAGCCAGCGTCAACCGAATCGACGACAGCGATTTTATCGCCCAAGATAACATAGCTGTTGTATGCCATGCCGTTCTCGGACACGTCGTACTGGCCCTCGAACAGGTCAATGTCGTGATCGTCGACACCGATGTAGCGGATATCCTTGGTGATCTCCATCAGGCAAAGCCTCCTAGATAGACAAAAGAACCCGTCTATCATAACACTCGCCTTTAGAGCCACAGCTATCTACCGGCATCCTTATCGATTGTTATTGATGCGGAATATACCGCTTTTGACCTGCAAAAACTATGCGCGAGGCTCTGCCGTGCTATGTCGAACGATGAGCTGACCGGGGATGCGAATGGCGACGGTTTTGTCCGTTGCCCCCGCCTTGGGAACCGCGTGCTCGAATACCTCGCGCCCACGCTGATGCAAATCGAATCGAACGGTCGTGAGCTCGTTATGCGCGACAAAGTCGTCGAGCGAGTCATCGACGCCCACCACGCTCACGTCCTCGGGCACGCGCAAGCCGCTATCGCGCAGCGCTGCAATGACGCCATTTGCCATCTGATCGTTTGCCGCATAGATCGCCGTCATGGTGCGATCGTGTTCGGCCAGGTACCTACCGGCCTCGTAACCGCTGTTGGCAGACCAGTCGCCCTCAAGCGGCTCTACCGGCTCGATGTGCTTACGCTCGAGCGCATCCTGCCAACCGGCGCGACGGAACTGCTCGTCGACCGAAAAGGACGGGCCGCCGATATAACGAATCTGCTCGTGTCCCAGCTCAAACAGATGATCCATGAGCAACAGCGAGCAGCCGTAATGATCGGAGTCAACCGTAGTCACCCGCGGGTGCGCATACATGGTAACGATGACCGTGCCAATACCCGGCAACGGATCGAACGTCTCAAAATCGGGAGCCATACGGCTCATGCCGATAATGATGCCGTCCACGGGCAGCGCGGCCATACGACGTGTTGCCTCGGCAAGAGAGAATTCCTCGGTCTTGGACATCTCGACCAGTGTGATGGCGCAATTATGCTCGCGAGCAGCGCTGGCGATGCCGTCGATCATTGAGAGGTTGCCAAACTTGGTGACATCGTTGACGCACAGGCCGACCGAATGGTAACGGCCGTCACGCAACGAACGGCCGGCATAGCTCGGACGGAAGCCGAGCTCTTGCATAGCGGCTTGCACGCGCTGGCGCGTCTGTTCGTTAACGTTGGGCAATCCGTTGGCAACGCGCGAAACCGTCTGTTGCGAAACACCGGCAGCGCGGGCAACGTCGGCCATGGATACCGGACGCGTACCCGTATCGTTGGAAGGGCGCCTTGCCACAAAATCACCTTCGCTCTCGCAGGATCTGAATAGTGCGAATGTCGGCCCGGGCAGAAACACACCCCGCGCCGAAGTCCGCTATCGTCGGACGCATGTTAACGTACTCTACTTTTTCAATCCGCATCTCTTCTGCTTTATAAGTCCATACGGCAATACCGTTCACGGCTGGATTTCTACCGATTACCAGATTCTCAAAAAGTGACAAGAGTTGTGCTATGAGTACGTTAACATAGCCCGTAACGTGCGGCATCGTGAACACTTGGTTCATGCCGCTTCAAGTTGTTAACGTACTCATAACGGCGCAAAACTTACCCGTACGCGCCAAGGAAAGGACTCCGATGACCACCCCCGACGAAAAGACACTCGCCACGCTCACCAAGCTGTTTGAGGAGGAGTTTGGCCCCATCGGCGACCGCCAGGTGCTCTATGTGCACGCGCCCGGCCGCTCCGAGATCAGCGGCAACCACACTGACCACGAGGGTGGCCACGTTATCGCCGGCTCGCTCGATGTCGCCGTCGACGGCATCGCCGTGGCAACCGATTCCAACAAGGTTCGCGTAGCCGACGAGGGCTATCCCACGTTTGAAATCGCGCTCGACACGCTAGACGTTCAGGAGTCCGAGAAGGGCACGTCCGCGAGCCTCGTCCGCGGCATGGCCCACGAAATCGCTGCTCTGGGCGTTGAGCCCCAGGGCTTCGACTTCGCCTTCACCTGCTCTGTCCCCTCGGGCGGCGGCCTTTCCAGCTCCGCTGCTGTCGAGGCGGCATACGGTCGCGCCATGGAGACGCTCTGGGGAGCACCCGCCATCGAGCCCGTCGCGCTCGCCCAGATGAGCCAGCGCACCGAGAACAACTATTACGGCAAGCCCTGCGGTCTGATGGACCAGGCCGCTGTGTGCATGGGCGGCCTTGCCTACATGGACTTTGAGGACCAGGCTCAGCCTAAAACCCAGAAGCTCGAGCTCAACTTTGAGGATCACGGTTATGCGCTCGTGCTCGTTAAGGTCGGTGCCGACCACGTGGCCGCCACCGACGACTACGCCGCCGTTCCGCGCGAGATGCAGGACGTCGCTGCCGAGTTTGGCAAGGCACGCCTGTGCGAGGTAAACGTGGCGGACTTTGACGCCAAGCTCCCCGAGCTGCGCGCCAAGCTGGGCGACCGCGCCTGCCTGCGCGCCGTTCACTACTGGTACGAAAACGGCCTGGTCGACAAGCGCTGGGCTGCCCTGAACGCCGGCGACATCGATCAGTTCCTGGTCCTGACGCGCGAGTCCGGCGCCAGCTCTGCCATGTACCTACAGAATGTCGTTGCCAAGCTGGGCTCCGAGCAGCCCTCGATGTATGCCCTGGCACTGGCCGAGCACGTGCTCGACGGTCGCGGTGCCGTTCGTATTCACGGTGGCGGCTTTGGCGGCACCATCCAGGCCTTCGTGCCGCTCGATCTGGTCGACACCTTCATTGCCAAGATGAACGGCTGGCTGGGCGAGGGATCTGCCCGCCACTACGCGATTTCTGACAAGGGGGCTTACGCTGCATGGCTGTAATGACTGACGTGCGCAAGGCTGTGCAGGGCCTCATCGAGTACGCTATTCACCGATCGATGATCGGACAGGACGACCGCATCTGGGCCTACAACACCATTCTGGAGTGCATCGGCGCCACGGGCCCCGCACTCGACATGGCCTGGGCGCTCAAGACCGAGAAGATTTCGCTCTTGCACCCCGATACACTCCCCAACTTTGACCTTGAAGGCACGCTTGCCGCGCTTTCCGAGGCTGCCGTTGCCAACGGCGCCGCCGAGGACACGGCATCGGGCCGCGATCGCATCGCCATGCGCATCATGGGCGTGCTGATGCCGAGGCCTTCGGTTGTAAACGAGGAATTCAACGGCCGCATTGGTGTCAACGAGCCCCGCGCCGCAACCGACTGGTTCTACGGTCTATGCTGCGACGCCGGCTACGTGCGCCGCGCCGCCATCGCGCGCAATATCAAATGGAGCACCCCCACCAACTGGGGCGACCTGGAGATCACAATCAACCTGTCAAAGCCCGAAAAGGATCCGCGCGACATTGCCGCGGCCGGCGCCGCAAAGAACACGGGCGAGAAGTATCCCGCCTGTCAGCTCTGCATTGAAAACGAGGGCTACCCCGGACGCTCCGCTGCAGCCGACGGCGGCGCCCATCCCGCCCGCCAGAATCTGCGCGTTATCACTATCCAGCTCGACGGCGAGCGCTGGTGCTTCCAGTACAGCCCGTACGCGTACTTTAACGAGCACTGCATTGCCATGAGCTCCGGGCATCGTCCGATGCACGTCGACCGCAAGGGGCTGACCTGCCTGCTCGACTTTGTCGACCTGTTCCCGCACTACTTTATTGGCTCCAACGCCGACCTGCCCATCGTGGGCGGCTCGATTCTGTCGCACGACCACTTCCAGGGCGGCGCGCACGAGTTCCCCATGATGCATGCCACCGAGGTCTCGCAGTTTAGCGTGCCCGGCTTTGACCAGGTCAGCGGCACCGTGCTGCAGTGGCCGCTCTCGGTGCTGCGCCTGCGCTCGCATGACCGCGCTCAGCTGCTCGACGCTGCCGAGAAGATTATCCTCGCCTGGCGCGAGTGGACCGATGAGTCTGTGGGCGTCATCGCGTACACAGCCGATGGCGTGGCGCACAACACCGTAACGCCCGTCATCCGCCGCGTCGACTCTCGCGGAAATGCCGGCGGCGAAATCTACGAGGCCTACCTGGCGCTTCGTAGCAATATCACGACCGACGAGCATCCGCTGGGCGTGTTCCACCCGCATGCCGAGTACCACCACATTAAGAAGGAGAACATCGGCCTGATCGAGGTCATGGGCCTGGCCATTCTTCCGCCGCGCCTGGTTCCCGAGCTTGGCGCTGTCCGTGAGCATCTGCTGGCAGCCAAGGTCGATGCCAGCTACGATCTTGCCGGTGCGCTCGAGGTCGATGATCTTTGTCGCAGCCATGCCGCGTGGGCCGAGGACGTCTTTGCTCGCCGCGCCGACGAGCTTACGGCCGACAACGTCATCGATATCCTGCACGAGGAGGTCGGCGTGGTATTTGGCCACGTGCTCGACAACGCCGGCGTCTTTAAGTGGGACGAAGCCGGCCGCGCCGCCCAACAGCGCTTTATCGACTCACTGTAATGATCCCTTGGGGACGGAGGAAAACGGATCATTTCGTCCTCAAGGCAACGGCGCCCGCCGGCAACATCGCCGACGGGCGCCGTTTTTGAGTGTAGTCATTGGGGTCATTCTTAAGGGGCGTTCTTAAACGACTAGTCATTAAAGAGCGTCCCCAATGACTACTTGCGACCAAGGCAACGCCGGTGTCTTGGCAACGACAGCGAAAACGCCCCTAAGCGAGCAAGGTGACGTGAAAGAGGAGGGCATTGACCTTTTGGTCATGCCCGACGATTGAACGTCAGATTGCCGCTTAGGGGCGTTTGCAGCGTCGCGCCGTTACGCGGTTTGGTAAAACCGCGTAACCCTACAGTTCAGTCACGACAACACTGTTGTAGATCTCGTCCCAGCGATCCATGACCAGGTGGCCGGTCTTGGGATCCATGGCGTTGAGCTTGCCGCAGGTATTGGCGGTCTTGAGCACCGTGACGTCGTCGGCACCAGCAGCAATGGCATGCGCAAAGCCGGCGATGGTCGAGTCGCCGGAACCCGTCGCGTTCACAGCCGCAATTGCGGGCGTCTTGGCGCGGAACGCGCGACCCTCATGGAAGCCCACCGAACCGGCAGCGCCCATCGAAACGACAACCCAAGGAATACCGGCAAAGCGGCCATCGGCGGCAAGCGCCTCGCGCAGGGCATCGACATCATCGGTCGTAAAGGACGTACCCAGCAGGCCGTTAATCTCGGTCAGGTTGGGCTTTACGAGCTCAGGCTTGGCATCGGACTCCAGCGCGGCCTCCAGCGATGCACCCGAGGTGTCGAGCAGCACCTTGGCGCCCGCCTCCTCGGCGATCTTGACGAGCTCGGCATAGTAGCCAGCATCGACACCACGCGGCAGCGAGCCCGAAAGCGTCACAACGTCCACCTTCGCTGCAAGCTCGGCAAACTTGGCCGTAAAGGCCTCGAGCTCGGCCGGGGCGATCTGCGGGCCGCTCTCCAAAAGCTCGGTCTGATTACCCTCGTGCAGAATATTCAGGCAAATGCGCGTCTCACCGGCGATGGGCACAAATTCGTTCTTGACGCCATCGGCATCCATGAGCTCGGCCATATAGGCACCCATGTGGCCGCCAAGCAGGCCAGTCGCGAGCACGTCGTCGCCCAGCTGCAGCAACACGCGGCTCACGTTGAGGCCCTTACCGCCAGCGGTCTTTTCGGGCGTCACGCGGTTCACGTCGTCGATGATCAACTTGTCGAGCTGATAGCGCGTATCGATCGACGGGTTCATGGTAACGGTCAGAATCATATTGAACTCCTGTTTCCGGGGCACGACACGCGCGACCCCAAACATACGATAGCTCGTTAAAGGATCTCG
>JAXKHW010000205.1:0-4418 GCA_036549635.1 Collinsella sp.
CATGGACTCGGCACCCTTAAGGCCCTGCGACACCTGCGTGTTAAGACCCTGCGCGCCCGCAACGGCATTGGATGCAGAATCGAGAAGCGCGGTAAGACCCGTCGCATCGGCGCTCGATGCCGCCGTGGCGGCGGCACCCGCGCTGGTAGCAGCACTGCCGGCACTTGCGGTGGCGGCATCCAGCTGTGCCGTAGCCTCGCTTAGCTTGGCTGCCGCAGCCTTGGCGGAGTCGAGATCGGCCGCGTTATCCAGCGCGTCCTGAGCATCGGCGACCGCCGCCTTGGCAGCGGCAATAGATGCAACGGTGCTCTCGGCGCCAGCCTTTGCGCTCTCGGCGTTAGCCTTTGCCGCATCGTTGCCCATGGCGCTCGCGGCCTGCTTTGCCCCGCCGAGCGCCTGCTGTGCACCGGCAAGGTACTGCCCCTCGCCGCTGAGCGCCGCCGTAAGACCCTGCGGCCCGTACAGCGCGCTGTAGGCGTTGCCCGACGTAGCGGTCATGGCGTCCTGGGCCGCCTTGGCCGCAGCCTGCGCCTTGGCAAGGTTTGCCTCCTGAGCCTGCTTGCCCAGCGTCAGCGCGTCGACGTACGTATCGGACCCAGCGGCAATTCCACTTATGCCGCCCGAGATCTGCTGTGCGCTCCCCTGCAGCTTGGAAAGGCCCGCCGAAAGATCGGACGCACCGCCCTTAAGCTGCACGGCACCGGCATTAACCCCCTCGGCACCGGCATTAAGGTTGCTCACGCCTTCGACCAGCGTGGGGACCTGCGCGTTGAGCTGACTCGTACCCGCCGCGAGCGCAGCGGCGCCACTGGACAGCGTGCCGGCACCGGTATTGGCCGTGGCAAGCGAGGCCGCGAGCGTCTTGACACCGTCGGCAACCTGGCCAGCACCGCTATTGGCCGTAGCAATACCGTTGGAGAGCTCCACGAGCTGGCTCGTATCCATGCTGCTCGAGTCCACATCGATGGCAAGATTCAGCGGCACGCCGACAATCTGCCAGCCATCAAACTCAAAATCCTCAACATCGGTCGTAATGGTGTAGTCTCCGGTGCTGCCGGGAATCACCATGTAGGTAAGCTGCGTGTTGGAGCCGTTGGCAGCAACCGTGGCGCCCTCAGCCTCAATATCGTGTGCCTCGGCATCCTTAAGCTGACCGGTAATCTGAACCAGGTAGTTATCGGCATAATCGCCACCGGTATAGTCGTCATTCTTTTCGACCTTGAGCTTCATGGTGAGCTTGCCGCTCTTGCCCGCCAAATCCTTGGCGTCGATATCGCGGCCATCGAGCTGGTATGCTACGGTGACGTTCCACGGCATCTGAGTGTTCTTGTCCAGATCGCCCTGGTAGACAAAGTCCTGCACTCCCTGGCCCGTAACGGCAACCGACCCGCTGTCGTCCGTTAGTTTTTGAGTCGTCGATAGGTTGGTCACTTTGTTATAGGTGCCGGCATCGTCGATCTTGACGCCCTTATTGGCCTCGAAGCTATTGACCACGTAAACACCCGTGCGATTGCCGTCGGCATCGGTTTTGACGTATACGACCTGGTTTTTCTTATATCCCGGCGTGCTGTTATCGGAGTCCGTCGCCATCTGTTCACTCGTAGCCGAGGCAGCGCTCGTCGACCCTACGCCGTCGGCGAACACAACGGCACCGGGAACGGTAAGGGCCACGGTCAGACCGGCGGCAAGAGCGAGCGCAGCGATGCGCTTATGGGGACGACGTACAAGATCGCGTTGGGCTTTGAGCTCTTTCGAAGCGGTATCAGTGGTATGGGTATGCATTGCGGTATTCCTTCCAACTGCTTTGTAAAACGTTACTGAGCGGAGCCGTCCGCAGCCGATGCCTCGGTGGTATCCGAAACCGGATCCTGGGCATCCTTGGGCAAAAAATGAGCTTTGAGCGTGGTCTTGCCGATGAGGCCATCGAGCACATACAGGAAACCCGGCAGCGCAAAGAGTACGGCGACTAGGGAGATGCTCACGCCGACGCCCAGGAACCAGCCGATCTGCTTGAGCACGCCGTGGCTCGAGATCGCATGGATCAGGAAGCCACTGATCAGCAGAACCGATCCAGAGGTCAAAACAGGAATCGTGCAAGCTTCCATGGTCTCGAGTAGCGCTTCGCGCTTATGCATGGTCACGCGGTCCTCACGATAGCGGTCAGCAATCAGGATGCCGTAGTCGACGGCAACGCCCAGCTGGATGGAGCTCACAATTAAGTAGGCGAGGAAGAACTCGTGCATACCGGTGTAGAGCGGTGCAGCAAAGTTGATCCAGATCGAGGTCTCAATCACGAGCACCAAGATGATCGGCAGGCTCAGCGACTTGGTGGCCAGCAGCAAGACCGCGAACACGGCCACGACGGCGATGAGGTCGACCTTGCCCTTATCGACGGTGATGGTGTCCTTAAGGTCGGTGGTGCTCACGCCCTCGCCGGCGAGCATTGCCTTACCCGGATAATGTTTGTCCGCGATGCAACGAATCTTCTTGACCAGCTTAAATGTACTCGGACCCTCGTAGGGCGCGGTAACCGTGAGCACCAAACGGCTGTAGTGCTCTCCCTCCACCAGATCGAGCGTGTCCTTTTCGGCCATGCCCGTGGGGATATAGGGACTCGCAACGTCAACATAGCTCTGGATGGACTTGACCTCGGGGAGCGCCTTGAGCTCATTGGAGAGTGCCTGCTCCTCGCTCACCTCTCCACGGGGAACGAGCACAACGTAGGTATCGGAGTTGCCAAAGACCTCCTTGACCTTGTCCATATCCTGACCAAGCCGCGTATCCGAACCAAAAATGTGCGAAGTGCCGTAGTAGTACGTGATATCGCTGGAGGTCGATGCCACACGCGCAGGGTAAACCACGGCGAGGATCACGACGGCAGCGGGGATACAGACCTTGAGCACCAGACGGGCGAACTTACCCAGCGGCGGGACAAAGGGCCTGTGCTGCGATTTTTGCACAAAGCCATCGAACTGAACGAACATCGAAGGAACAAAGGTAAAGACCGATACCAGGCTGATGGCGATACCCTTTGCAAGGGCAAGACCAAGGTCGGGGCCGATCTTAAACTGCATGGCGGCAAGCGCGATAAAGCCGATGCAGACCGTGCAACCGCTCGAAAACACGGCGACCGAGGACAGGCAGCACGACTGCACCATGTCTTCGGCAACGCTGCCGTGGCGGCCACGCTCCTCGTTAAAGCGGTGCAGCAAAAAGACCGAGAAGTCCAGCGCGATGGCAACCTGCAAAATGGAGCCCGCAGAGTTGGTGACAAAGCTAATCTCGCCAAAGATGAGGTTGGTGCCCCAGTTGATAAACACCGAGACGCCCAGGCCCAGCAGCACCAGGATGGGTTCGGCCCAGCTGGTAGTCGTGATGACCAGAATCACGAAGATAATCGCTATGACAGCGACCGTGATAATGCTGATCTGCTGCTCGGTCGATGTGGTGGCGAGCGCGTTAGACATGGCCGAGCCCGTAATGGCGCCCTCGTCGCCCACGATATCTCGAATAGCGTCGGTTGCCTCGATCTCCTTTTCGGAATTAACCGTCACCGTAAACAGGGCGTTGTTCTTTTTGTAATAGGTCTCAACGGTGTCTTTGTCTTGCGTGGCAAGCGGCTGATCGATATCTGCCGCGTCGTCAAGCCATAGGACCTCCTCGACGCCGTCGACCTTTTTGATTTTGTCCTTGTATTTGAGCGCCTGAGCGATCGAGACATTGGGCACCATAACGCGACAGTTGGGAATGTCACCCTCAAACTCATCACCCATGGTATTCAGAGCGACGGTCGACGCCGCTTCGTCGGGCAGATAGCTCGTAATGTCGTAGTTAACGCCTACAAACTGGCGCAGGAACAGGCATACCAGTGCTGCCACCGCATAGAACGCGATGATGGGTTTGCGGTGCTTCACGACCCATCGAAATAGCTTCTCTTTCAACCTCAATCCTCCATAACGCTCAGCCTATGTTTTGCTCTTTGTTATATTCCACATTTGGTAGTTATACAACATGTGTAGGATAAAGGCGCCATAAAGATATGCGATTGACGCGGTCCCGGAGCCAAAACAGCCGCTGCAGAAGCAGTTCGGAAAGTCCTCAGCGGAAACTGCATCCCAGTTTTTAGACGAAAAACGGGATATGGTTTCTGGTTGGCCTAGATAATCGTCAGATTTAGCTGAGCGTCTGCCCCTATGTTTCCAAATGAATACGGTGTGAGCTGCGGACAAGGATTTTCCCCGCAAGCACTCTAGTATGCTAAAGTACCCAGAAGACCGGCGGAGCTATGCCGGTCTTCTGTTCTATACGAAGCACAGCATGAGGAGGCTCACCAGATGACGGCCACACCGTGGGGATTCCGGGACATATTGCCCGAGGAGGCTCAGGCGCGCGAGGAGATTGCGCTGACGGTGAAGGGC
>JAXKHW010000206.1:0-3991 GCA_036549635.1 Collinsella sp.
AACATGGACTGCCCGACCAAGGAGAAGAAGCCCGCCCGCGGCCGCAAGACCACGACCAAGGCGAGCACGGCCAAGAAGACGACGGCGGCCAAGAAGACGACGGCCAAGAAAGCAACTGCCGCCAAGAAGACGACCGCGAAGAAGTCGACTACCAAGAAAGCAGCCGCCGACAAGTAACGGCGCAGTCGAAACATTGCCCAAAAAAACGAGCGAGGACCCCACGATCCTCGCTCGTTTTTTGACCGGCAGTTAGGGACGTTCCTTTTCTGCCGGCAGTTTAGGAACGTCCCTAACTGCCGGCTCGGGAACGACAAAGCGCTAGTTCACTTCGACGGGTTTGGCGCCGGGGTAGCGCTCCTCAAAGTCTAGGCGGTACTTATTGTCATTGGTGCCCGCCACGTTGTCGCGCGACAGCGGCGCCACGATCTCATTCTTGTGATCCGCAGGCTTGGTGTATTTCAGGCTGATCTCCCAGGCATCACAGATTGCGTCAATGCGGTGATCCAGGTCGTCATACAGGGCAACGATGTCTTTCCAGGAACTGTAGTTCTTAGAGCTCGTCGGGACGTCCAGGTCCTCGACGATGTCGTAATACTGCTCGATGGTGTCCTCTGTGCGCTCGGCGACGTCGGCGAGATTTTGACGGGTGGTGCGATCTTCTTCCAGATAGCTGCCGTTGAAGTTCTGCGCGCAGCCACGGACGTAGTTGTCGAGGTCTTCGAGCAAGTCGTAGTATTCGCTCAGTCGGCGGTAGAGGTTCTGCTCGGAGAGCGTTGCTTCGCCGCCATCCTCGTCGTCATCGTCATCATCGTCGTACAGGCTGTTGGGATCGCCGAGAGGCTTTAGGTCATCGTCGTCGACGTCATGGTGCAGCTTAGCTACCTCGGCAGTCGTCTGCGTGGCGGCGTTGTCGAAAGGCTTGATCACAAAGAAAACGACCAGGGCGATGATGATTGCCACCAGCACAACGATAACGGCGATAAGCGGCCCGGTGCCGCTCTTTTTGGGGGCGGGGGTCTGTGGCGAAGCGGGCGCGTATGCGGGAGCCGGCTCCTGTTGGGACGAGCCGCTCGCGACGGGTATGCGCTGCGTGGTCTCGACGGCCGCGGGGCCTGCGGCGGGGTCGGGGCGATAGGCGAGGGGGTCGTCCGCCTTGGCTTGCGGCGTATCGAGGGAACCGGTCTGCTCGAAAGCGGGCTGGCTATCGCTCGCGGTTGTTTGCTCAACGGGTGCACCGCACGAGGTGCAGAACTTGGCATTATCTGCAAGAAGCTTGCCGCACGAGGCGCAATACCGAGACATTGCCACTCCTTTCGCCACATTTCAATGCAATACGACGATTATACCCAGCGCCCAAAAATCCCCATCATAAGTTGCGGTGAAATAGGGACTGTTTGGCGGTCTCAGAGCTTCAATCCGTCCCTATTTCACCGCAACTTCTGGGATGCCTCGATGGCTAGGTTGTGGGGGTCATTGGGGACGTTCTTAAACGACTAGTCATTCAAGAACGTCCCCAATGACTAGGTGGGGTTTGGGACGCGCCTGCCCCTGGGGTATCATGGCTTGGTTGCTATAACTCGCATTTACGCGCCTTGTAGGAAGGGGCTGCGCCCATGGCTTTTGAGCCCGCTCAACATAGCTTCATTACGCTCGAGGGTGTCGATGGCGCCGGTAAGTCCACGCAGGCGCGCCTGCTTGCCCGCGCGCTCGAACTCGCTGGCTACCAGGTTGTGAGCCTGCGCGAGCCGGGCGGCACCGCCATCAGCGAAAAGATTCGCGCTCTGCTGCTCGACCCCGCCAACACGGCGATGGGAGACACCTGCGAGTTGCTGCTCTACGAGGCGGCGCGCGCTCAGTTGGTGCACGAGGTCATAGCTCCCGCCCTCGCGGTCGGCAAGGTGGTCCTGTGTGACCGTTTCTACGATTCCACAACCTGCTATCAGGCGTTTGCCGACGGCCTCGATCGCCAGATGGTGCGCGATGCCAACAGCCTGGCCGTCGCGGGGACGCACCCGGCGCTCACGCTCGTCTACCACATCACGCCCGAGCAGGCGGCGTTGCGCATGGCCGCCCGTGGCGCGGCGGATCGCATGGAGGCAAAAGGCATGGCATTCCAGGAGCGTGTCTACCAGGGCTTTTGCGCAATTGCCGCCGAGGAGCCAAATCGCGTAAAGCTTATCGACGCCACCGCGCCCATCGAGGAGGTCTTCGGGAAGACGGTCGAGCAGGTTCGCGCGTACGGTCTCGACATTCCGCAAGACGCCGTCGTCGCCGCGCTTGCCAAGGAGGCCGAGTAACATGGCCCCCGCTCAGGCAAGCCTGCTGGCCAAGCTCGACACCCAACAGCGCGTGCGCGATTTTTTGACCAACGCCGTCGCCAGCGGCCGCGCATCGCACGCCTATCTGTTTTTGGGCGCTCCCGGCGCCGGCAAGCTCGATGCCGCATGGGCGCTCGCCCAGGCCTTCCTGTGCGAGCAGGACGGCTGCGGCGCATGCGACAGCTGCGTGCGCGTTGCGCGGCACACACACCCCGACGTGCACTATTACACGCCTGAGAGCGCCACGGGCTACCTCATTGCCCAGACCCGCGAGCTACTCGACGACGTGCCGCTGGCGCCCATCCGCGCTAAGGCCAAGGTCTACATCATCGACCGTGCCGAGCAGCTGCGCGCTAACACCGCCAACGCACTGCTCAAGACACTCGAGGAGCCGCCCGAGGGCGTTATGTTTATCTTGCTGGGCACCTCGGCAGACGTGATGCTGCCCACCATCGTGAGCCGCTGCCAGTGCGTGCCGTTTCGGCTGGTGTCGCCCGCCGTGGCCGCGCGTGCCGTGAGTCGCGCGACGGGTCAGGACCTCGCGCGTTGCCGCATGGCGGTCGCCGTGGCGGGGAGCCCCACGCGCGGCATCGAGTTCCTTAAGAGTGCCGAGCGCCAGGATGCTCGCCGCCAGATGGTCCGCGCCATCGATTCTCTCATCGCTGCCGACGAGGCCGATGTGCTCAGTCGCGCCAAGTCGCTCATCGTCGCCGTCAAGGCGCCGCTCGCCGAGGTCAAGTCCACGCAGGAAAAGGTGCTCGAGCAAAACGCCGATTACCTGTCGCGTGGAGCATTGAAGCAGCTTGAGGACCGTAACAAGCGCGAACTCAACGCGCGCGAGCGTTCGAGTATCATGGAAGCGCTGGCGAGCGCACGGACGCTCATGCGCGACGTGCTGCTGACACTTCAGGACGAGGCGGCCGACGTCGTGAACGAAGACGTGCGCGACACGATCGGTCGGCTTGCCGCCGCGACGAATGTTGCGGGTGCCACCCGGGCGCTCGAGGCAGTCGCGACCGCCGAGCGCAACATCGCCAGAAACGTTACTCCCCAGCTGGCCATCGAGGTCATGCTGTTCGATATCAGGAAGGCACTGAAATGCCGTTAGTCGTACCCGTTAAGTTTACCTACGCCTCGCGCGACCTGTGGTTCGACCCGCAGGATCTGGATATCCTCGAGGCCGATTATGCCATTTGCTCCACCGAGCGCGGAACCGAGATCGGCCTGGTCACGGCCGACCCCTTCGAAGTGCCGCAGGACGAGATCGGCCAGCCGCTCAAGCCCGTGCTGCGCGTGGCGAGCGACATCGACCTGCAGCTTGCCGACGACCTGGCCATCCAGGGCGATGAGGCGATGGTTGATTTCCGCCGTCTGGTCAAAGAGCTCGACCTCGAGATGAAGCCGGTCGGCGTCGAGTACCTGTTTGGCGGCGAGAAGGCCGTGTTCTACTTTGCGGCCGAGGAGCGCGTCGATTTTCGCCAGCTCGTCAAGGATCTGTCCTCGACGCTGCACATTCGCGTCGACATGCGCCAGATCGGCGTGCGCGACGAGACCCGCCTGGTGGGCGGCTATGCCCAGTGCGGACAGGAACTCTGCTGCACGCGCTTTGGCGGACAGTTTGAGCCCGTCTCGATCCGCATGGCAAAAGAGCAGGACCTACCGCTCAACTCGTC
>JAXKHW010000019.1:0-4937 GCA_036549635.1 Collinsella sp.
AAGGCTACCTGCAGGGTCACCCCGAGCAGCTGGCCCCCTGGCTCCGCGAGGCCCTCGGCGACTCATTCATCCGCACGGCCCTCGCTATGTAAAAAAGACAGTCCCTTTGTCACATCCAAACCGTCACAACATTCGGCGAAAATCTCGAAAACGAGGAAAAGCGTCGAATGTTGTGACGGTTTTTGTCTAGGGAATCGCTTCTCATCCAAAAAATCCGCTTGACTGTATTGCCGCAACACAGCGCAACGTAAGGGGTGTCCGATAACGGGCGCCCCTTTTTAAGCGGCAACATGGCTGCGAATTCGGAGCGCCCCCAACAAGAAAGGTGGGGAGATGGAAGCGGAAAAGAAGGCGTTTAAGATCACCAAGCGCGAAATTGGCTTTGTGCTGGGTATCGTTGTCTTTTTGCTGGTGAAGTTTCTTCCTTTGGCGGAGCTGAGCTCGACGGTCGAGCTCACGGTCGGCGGTCAGACCTGTCTGGCACTGACGCTCGCCACGGTGGTGTTCTGGGCATGCGGCGTGGCACAGCCGGGCTTTGTGGGCCTGCTCTACTGCGCACTGCTCGTCCTGTTCAAGGTGTGCGTGGACGACACGGGCGCCGCGAGCATCTCGGCGACGGTCGCCTCCACGTTTAGCTCGTGGACCAAGGCCACCATGTGGCTCGTCATCGGCGCCTACCTCATCGCCAGCGCGGTCAAGGAGTCGGGCCTGGGCGAGCGCATCGCCTACGCGTTCATGCTCAAGTTCGTGCGCGACGCCAAGTCGCTCATCATCTCGATCTTCGCGCTCACCTTTGTGCTGTCGCTGCTGATCCCGCATCCGTTCCCCCGCGCCTTCCTCATCCTCGCCGTCGTCTCGGTCATCGCCGAGTCCGCCGGCTACGGTGACGACGACAAGGGCAAGCTCGGCTTCCTCGTGTTTGCCGCTGCCTCCCCGGGTTCCATGTTCTTCCTGACGGGCGACTCCACGCTTAACCCGCTCGTTGCGCAGTACAGTGCCGAGGCCGGCGGCATGAGCCCGTCCTTCGTCGACTGGTTCCTGTACATGAGCGTGCCTATGCTGGTTGCGCTGCTATGCACCCTGTTCCTGGGCCTTTTCCTCTTTAAGCCCAGCAAGGAGCTCGTCTACGATCGCGAGCAGATCGTGGCCAAGCAGGCCGCGCTCGGCAAGCTCTCCGTCAAGGAGATCCGCACCATCGTGTGGCTTGTCATCGCCATCGCGCTGTGGCTCACCGTCTCGGGCGAATATATCGGCTGGGTCACCCTGGCCATTGGCGTTGCTCTCGCCATGCCCATCATCGGCGAAGTCCTCACTCCCGCCAGCTGGAACGCTGTCGACATCAAGTCCCTCATGTTCCTGACGGCCGCCATGGCCGTGGGCTCCGTGGGCGGTGCCACCGGCATGAACGCCTGGATCGCCGACGTCGTGCTCCCCAGCTCCGTGCCTGAGAACATCTTCCTGTTCGCCCTGCTCGTCGCCGCGCTTTCCATGATCATCCACATGTTCATGGGCTCGGTCATGGCCGTGCTCGGCGTGTGCGTGCCGGCATTTATCAGCTTTGCCGCCGGCTCCAGCGTGAGCCCACTCGCCGTGGCGCTCATCGTCTTCACGTCCATCAACATCCACTACATCCTGCCGTTCCATAACCTGCCGATCCTTATCGGCGAAGGCAAGGACGCCGGCGGCTACACCTCCAAAGAGGCTATGCGCATGGGCATCCCCCTCACCGCGGTCGTCTTTGTCGTCGTGCTGGTCGAGGCCGCCTGGTTCCACCTCTTTGGCCTGATGTAAGCGGTCGAGCGCCCCGGCTGTAAGCAGCCAAGCGCTTGAACTTCGAGTGGTCGAGCGCTCCATTTGTGAGCGCCGCGGCCCCATTACGTTACCCCGTCCGGCGGCACCCCGTCGCCGGACACTCTCCCGAAAGGAGTACGCCATGTCCACTACCGATGCTTCCCAGATCCACGACCTGCGTTCCGCGCTCGACTTTTTGCGTGAGATGCCGGGCCAGCTGCTCGAGACCGACACCCAGGTCGATCCCGATGCCGAGGTCTCGGGCGTCTACCGTCACGTCGGTGCTGGCGGCACCGTCATGCGCCCGACCAAAGAGGGTCCGGCGATGGTCTTCAACAACGTCAAGGGCTTTGACGACGCCAAGGTCTGCATCGGTATGCTTGCCAGCCGCAAGCGCGTTGCCGCCCTGCTCGACCTGGACGAGGAGCACCTGGGCCTCGAGATCGGCAAGCGCTTCGAGAACCTGATCGCCCCCGAGCAGATCGCCGAGGGCAAGCACGTCGACTGCCAGGAGGTCGTGTACAAGGCGACCGACGAGGGCTTTGACCTGCGCAAGATCGTTCCCGCTCCCACCAACACGCCCGTTGACGGCGGCCCCTACATCACCATGGGCCTCGCCTATGGCACGAGCCCCGATGGCACCCAGTCCGACGTAACCATCCACCGCTTCTCCTGCGTCGACAAGGACAAGCTCGCCATGTGGATCACCCCGGGCAGCCGTCACCTGGGTGCGTTCTTTGACGAGTACTGCCAGCGCGGCGAGGATATGCCCATCTCCATCTCCATCGGCCTGGACCCCGCCGTGTACATGTGCTGCGGCTTCGAGGCTCCCACCACGCCGCTCGGCTTCAACGAGCTGCAGATCGCCGGCGCCCTGCGCGGCCGCGCCGTCGAGCTTGCCGACTGCGTCACCGTTCCGCAGAAGTGCATTGCCAATGCCGAGTACGTGCTCGAGGGCTACCTCATGCACGACGAGACCATCAACGAGGATGTCAACGGCCACGGCTACGCCATGCCCGAGTTCCCCGGCTACACCGGTGGCGCCAAGGTCTGCCCGGTGATCAAGATCACCGCCGTCACCACGCGCGTCAACCCCATTATGGAGAGCTGCATCGGCCCTTCGCACGAGCACGTGTCCATGGCCGGTATCCCCACCGAGGCCTCCATCTACAAGATGGTCGAGACCGCTATCCCGGGCCGCCTGCTCAACGTTCACGCCGCTCCCTGCGGTGGCGGCAAGTTCGTTGCCATCATGCAGTTCAAGAAGTCGAGCAAAAATGACGAGGGCCGTCAGCGCAACGCCGCCATGCTCGCCTTCTCGGCGTTCTCCGAGCTCAAGCACGTCATCCTTGTCGACGAAGATGTCGACATCTTCGATATGAGCGACGTGATGTGGGCCATGACCACGCGCTTCCAGGCCGACGTGGACCTCATCACCATCCCCGGTTGCCACTGCCACGTGCTCGATCCGTCCAACGACCCCGCGTTCGATCCTTCGATCCGCGAGCACGGTATCGCCTGCAAGGCCATCTTCGACTGCACGGTTCCGTTTAACCTCAAGAAGAACTTCATCCGCTCGCAGTTCATGGAGATCGACAAGGACAAGTGGGCCGCCGAGCTCGCCTTCTAGTAAGTAGCCCTACCAAGTAGTTAAGGAGTTGTCATGCCTGAGTCTTCTGTTCGTCCCCGTCGCATTGTCGTTGGCGTGTCTGGCGCCAGCGGTGCGGCACTGGGCCTTGAATGCCTCAAATGCCTGCGCCAGGCCGTCGCTGAGTCGGCGCTTGTCGTCACGCGCGGGGGAGAGATCACCATCGAGCAGGAGCTCGGCATGACGCTCGACGAGTTTGCGTGCTATGCCGATGTGGTCTACGACAACAAGAACATTGGCGCTGCCATCGCAAGCGGCACCTATCCGGTCGACGGCATGATCGTGGCTCCCTGCTCCATGAAGACGCTCGCCGTCATCGCGAGCGGCTACAGCGAAAACCTGTTGCTGCGTGCGGCCGATGTGCAGATGAAAGAGCAGCGCCGCCTGGTGCTTATGGTGCGCGAGACGCCCTTCAGTGCGATCCATGTCGACAACATGGCACGCCTGGCGCGCGTGCCGGGCGTCATGCTCATGCCGCCCATGCTCACGTTTTACAACGGCCCCGTCACGCTCGATGAGGCGGTGCATCACATCGCCGCCAAGGCACTCGAGGCCGTCGGCGTGTCGTGCGCCAACTATAAGCGCTGGTCATAGGCATCTTTAGGGTAGGATACGAGTAGTGTTTGAGCCCGCTGCCCCTGTGGGCGGCGGGCTTTTCGTGTCAAAGGGTGTGTCGGGAGGACCTATGCAGACGGGTATGTATGCGATTAGCGAGATGGCGAGCTTGTTTAACGTTTCGCGCCAAACGCTCATCTGCTACGACAAGATCGGTCTGTTTAAACCCGCCGTGGTTAACGAAAAAGGCTACCGTTTCTATTCGCCCACGCAGATCCCGCTCATGCGTCTGATCTGCATGCTGCGCGACTTGGGACTGGAACTCGATGAGATCGATCGCCTGACCTCGACGTTCGACATTGGAGAGATGACCGATCACCTGCGCTCGCGGGTGCAGGCGCTCGACGAGCAGATTGCCGGGCTCAAAGCCGAGCGCGCGAGCGTGCAGGAGCGGCTGTGTTTTTACGACGAGGCGGTCTATTGGCGCGAGCGCGAGGGCAAACCGGAGCTCAAGCAATTCGAGCGCCGCTACGTGGTCTTTGAGGAGTTCCCGAGCGATATCGAGCGTGGCCGCTCGATGCTGCACCCCACGCTCATGCGGGCGATTCTGCGCATGCGTGCGCTCACGGGCACACGCCCCATGCGCGGTTGGGGCGCCATGCTGCGTCGCGAGGCGCTGCATTCCGACGACCCCATCGCCGGTGCCGGTTCCTTTGCCGTGTTGCCGCGTGGTGCCGAGGAAATACTGCCGAGCGATCCTGCCGAGCTGGCGGAGATTGGCGTCGAGGTGCTGCCCGAGGGCACGTACCTGTGCATGAGTCGCTGGGGCATGCCGTACGAGCCCGAGGGTATCCGCGCCATCGTGGCCTGCATGGACAGGCACGCGCTCCAGCCCATCGGCAATGCTTTCGATTTTTGCTACCTGGACACCACGAGTTACGAC
>JAXKHW010000207.1:0-1855 GCA_036549635.1 Collinsella sp.
AACATGCCGACGACGATGGAAGGCAGCGAGGACAGCGTCTCGATGGCGGTAGAGGCGATGTCGCGGATAGGGCCGTTCGGCGCGTACTCAACCAGGAAGACCGCTCCGCCTAGGCTGATGGGCACCGAGATGATCAGAGTGATCAGCAGCAGGTAGAACGAGTCGAACAGCTGGTAGAGCACGCCGCCCTGCGTTCCGTTGGCGCGCGGCGGCTCTGTGAGAAAGCCCGGCTGGAACAGCGTCGAGATGCCCTCGAACAGGATATAGGCCACCATGGAGATGACGATGAGCATGACGATGGCGACGATCGCCGTCAGCACGCCCGTGGCGATGCGATCCTGCTTTTGGACACGCCCGAGCCTCGCCTCGTCGATGTGGATGCGCGTGCTAGCCACGAGCCTTCGCCCCCTTGCGGCCAATGAGATGGATGATCAGGATGAAGATGAGACTCATGCCCATCAGCAGCAGGCCGAGTGCCCACAGAACATCGTCCTGGGCCGAGCCCTCGGCATAGACCGCCATGGACGTGGTGAGCGTGGTGGTGATGGTCGACGCCGGCGACAGCAGCGACGTCGGCATGGCCTCGATGCCGCCGATAACCATGCGCACGGCGAGCGTTTCGCCAAAGGCGCGGGTCATGCCAAGGATGACCGCAGTCATGAGCGACGGCATGGCAGACTTGAGCACCACGTGCCAGATGGTCTGCCAGCGGGTGTAGCCCAGCGCGAGCGAGCCCTGACGGTAGCTGTCGGGCACGGCACGCAGGCCATCGACCGAAAGCGTGGTCATCGTCGGCAGGATCATGACGGCCAGCACGATGGCGCCGGGCAAGATGCCCAGACCCGTGCTCACATGGAAAACGCTCTTCATAAGGCCGACGACCACGTGAAAGCCAATAAGGCCAAAGACGACCGAGGGAATACCGGTCAAAAGCTCAATAAGCGGCTGAAAGATCTTGGAACCAAACTTAGGGCTAATCTCGACCGCAAAGATGGCAGAGCCGATGGCGATGGGCAGCGCGATGAGCGTGGAGAGCACCATGACCGCAAACGAGGTGACGATCAGGGGCAGGGCGCCGGTGTAGGGCAGGCCGTTTTTGGCCGTGTTGGCCAGGTCCCACTTGGTGCCGGTGAAGAAATCGACGACCGAGACGCCGTCCTTGATAAAAGCCGAGAGGCCCTTTTGGGCGACCATAAAGATGAGCGCGGCAACGACAAGCGTCACGAGCGCTACGCACGCGCCCGTGACGCCCAGGCCCACGTTCTCAAGATCGCGCTTTGGCAGCTGTTTTGCCATTGCAAACCTTTCCGGGGCGATTATTTATTTAGCAGAGACCTTGCCGCTGGCGTCCTTGACGACCTTCATGGCAGAGACGGGGATGAAGCCCTGCTCCTCGACGAGCTTGCCCTGGACGTCGTCGGAGAGCATGAACTCCAGGAAGGCCTTGGTGGCCTCGTCGGCGTCCTTTGCGCAGTACATGTGCTCGGTAGCCCAGATCTTGAAGGAGTCGTCGGTGACATTCTTGCTCTTGGGCTCGACACCCTCGACCTTGATGGCGTTGAACTTGGAGTCATCAAAGTGTGAGAAATCGAGGTAGGAGATGGCGTTGTCGGTGCTGCCCATCTGAGTCTGGACGTCGCCTGATTTGTCGAGCTCGGCGTCGCCCTTAAAGTCGACGGCCTCGTCGCCAAAGACGGCAGCCTCGAAGGTGGCGCGGGTACCGGAGCCGGCCTTGCGATTGAGCACGACGATGGTAGCGTCGTCGCCGCCGACCTCCTTCCAGTGGGTGATTTGGCCGGAGAAGATGCCCTTGAGCTGCTCGAGGGACCGATCGTCGACCGTCACGTTCTTGGAG
>JAXKHW010000208.1:0-1911 GCA_036549635.1 Collinsella sp.
AATAGCAAGCGTAAAGGCGCGGTTCTGGATCCAGCCGCCCTTGTTCCAGATAAAGGCGGCGACGGTGGGCGCCAGCAGCAGCGCAAAGCCGCAGAACCAGGAGTGGGTGGGCAGGCAGTTGTAGGTGTAGCAGAAGTTCCAGATATCGTAGGCGATGATGTAGACCCAGGTCATATCGGGCCACAGCATGTCGGTCTTGTCCTCGGAGGCGTAGACGCTCCACCAACCGGTCATGCAGAAGATGTTGATGATACCGGCGATGCCGTTGAACACGTTGTTCCAGCCGGCCAGCTGCGTAGCACCTTCGGAGGTGACCCAGGTGGACTCGCCCAGGACAAAGAAGTGATAGGCGCTCTCGAAGTCGGATACGACGGCAATCATGATGTTGATGGCGACGATCGCAAACGGCCATGCGCGGAACCAATGTGCCTTGCCGATCTTGCCCCACTGGTACTTAATGGCAATGAAGCCCCAGCAGCCGGCCAGTGCCGCGTATACCTTGGCGTAGTGGAACCAGCTGTTCTGGTACACATGGGTGGGGTTGGTGAGCGCCCACTCGGCACCCTGCGAGACGCCGATGGCGATGGCGGCGCAGTAGATGGTCATGGCCAGCGGAGCCACGCCAAAGATGATTGCCGCGCCCAGCTTGGTGCGGCGGCCGACCTCGTTGAGCACGATCAGGCCAATAAAGACTATGGCCCAGCCGGCCCAGTGGATAAGGGTATCGCTACCCCAAACATCGAACAGCATGCTGCTCTCCTTTCACACGCCCGCGGCCCCTCTTCTGATCGCGGGCAGTTTGGCCAAATGTCGTCAGTTCTGGGGCTTGCGCTCCAGATACTTGGCGGTATAGCCCTCGATGTGGAGTGTCGAGGCGATGATTTCCTTGACCGTCTCGTCGGGCACATCGGGGTGCGTGCGGATATACATCAACAACCCCATGATGAGGGTGTAGAACGTCTCGTAGACATGGTCGATGCGTAGCTCATGATGGGCGACAAAGTCCACCACGGTGGTGTCGCAGATATACTGCGCCACACGCTGGACCACGTTGTGCAAAAAGCCGCCGTAGAGCGCGCCGCTGCTTGAGGTGAGCGTACTCGGCAGCTCGTGGCCGCTGGCGACCAGGCGCTTAAAGAGCGGGGCGACGGTGTCGAGCGCGCCCTCGATATCACCGACGGTGCGGTCGGCGTTCCACCGCTCGAGTTCGGAGATAAAGCCGTCGATCGCCTCGTCCATAACGGCGGTGACGGCGGCGTCCATGTCGGCGAAGTAATGGTAGAACAATGAACGCGTGCAGCCGGCTCGCTTGGTCACGGCCGATACCGATAGGTGGGACACGCCCAGCTCGGAGCTTACGGTGCGCACGGCATCGAGGATCTCGCGACGGCGTTCGTCGCCCGTCAGGCGCTTTGCCGCGCTATCGGATGCGGGAACGGCATCGACCACAGAGGTATCTGCTGTGTTGTTGCTCATGTTTTGCCGCCTTTCATCCTCTTTTGCCTGACCGTTCGCCTAACAGTCTTGAATATTGTTGACGGTTCGTCAATACTATTTTTGACACAATGTCAACAATGGCGGGTGAACGGCATGGGGCATGCCCGGCCTGCAAAAAAAGAGGGGCGCTGCGGCCTCGTCGGGCTGTGGCAAGAGAAGGGACAACCATGATTCTCAACGGACCGGGGATTAGCTACACCGAGCCCGACATCGGTTCGGAGTTCGTGCCGCCGCTGCCGGAGCATCCGCGCGAGGCCATCGTCAAGCTGTGCGAGCACTGCACCAACCGTCTGCTGCATCGCGACGAGCTGTTGGGCTACGAGTACTGGTCGTTTGCCGAGGCCGCGACCGACGAGCAGGCCGAAGTGCTCTGCAAGATGAAGATGCGCCGTCCCTATACGCTGCCCGAGATGG
>JAXKHW010000020.1:0-3048 GCA_036549635.1 Collinsella sp.
CAACGGCGCTGCCCAGCTTTCCAGAACTTGGGCTGCCGTCGACACTATTCTACCCACGAATGACATTTTGAACAATCGGCAATGCCGCTCCAAAAGCCAGGCACAACTGGCACAACCTAGGCGGTCGCTGAATGTGACAAGGGGGCAGTCCCTGTCACATCCAAAATATTGCCTTTACGTGTTGATGCACACGGTGTGCAATAATACTCGCACTGTGCAATAGCGCACAGTCTGAGTAACAAGGAGGACGCTTGTCCCAGCTCGAGAAATGCGACCGCCGGTCCCTTCGCTCACAGCGTGCCCTTCGCCAGGCGCTTGCCAGCGAGCTTGCCGAAAGCGGCGACCTTTCGCGCATTAACGTCGCGTCGCTCACCGAGCGCGCTGGCCTTACGCGCCGCACGTTCTATTCGCACTACCGCGATATCCCCGACTTTATCAATCAAATCGAGGACGGCTTGCTGGCCGAGATCCGTGAGCGCATTGAGCTCATCACCGCAGCTCAGCTGCCCGATCTCTATCACAACATCGATGAGCTCGAGCCGGCACCCGGTTCGGTTGAGTTGCTGCGCTACCTTGCGGCCAACCGCGATTTAATCGGATCGCTGCTGGGCCCGGGCGGCGACCCCGCCTTTATTAAAAAGATCATCGATACCGCACGCGAGGCCGTGGTGCCGCGCGCACAGACGGGCATTTTGGGCTTGGCGCTGGGCACCTTCTTTGACTACTACGTCACCTATGTCGTGAGTGCCGAGGTCGGCATGATCCAGCGTTGGTTTGAGCGTGACCTTTCTGAATCGCCCGAGACCATGGCGCGCATTATGACGGTTATCGCCTTTGTGCGCCCCGGCGACCTGTATGGCCAACCCATCGATATCAACGTGCCGGAATACGGCATGAAGCTATTGAACCTGCAGCTCGAGGACGCGGTCGACACCACCGCAACCGTCGAGTCCAACAACTAAGAGGAGAGACAATGAGCAAACTCGTCGAGGGCATTAAAGACCGCGTGGTCGCTGCTGCACGCGAGGCCGCGCCCGCCGTGGTGGACGCCGCGCAGAAGGCCGCGACCGCGGCTGCCGAGAAAGTTGCCGAGGCAGTTGCCGATGCCAAGAACGCGGCAGGGGAGACGTCCGTCGCTAGCGAGCCCGCCACCGACGCTGAGCCCCTAGTCGCCACCGCCGCCCAGGCCCCCGAAGGCGCGATCTTCAACCCCGAGGCCGCCCGCGGCAACCTGCACCTGGGCATCGACGTGGGCTCCACCACCGTTAAGCTCGCTGTGCTCAACGACGACAACCAGATTGTCTACGCCAAGTACCAGCGTCACCACACCGACGTCCGCGCTTGCGCCCGCGACTTGTTCGAGGGTGCCGCGACCGTGCTGCCGACGGCCCAAATGACCTGTGCCATTACCGGTTCGGGCGGCCTGCTGCTGTCCCAGTGGCTCGACCTGGAGTTTGTCCAGGAGGTCATCGCCAGCAAGCGTGCCGTCGAGACCCTCATCCCGGCCACCGATGTCGCCATCGAGCTGGGCGGAGAGGACGCCAAGATCATCTACTTCGACAACGGCATCGAGCAGCGCATGAACGGCACCTGCGCCGGCGGCACGGGCGCGTTTATCGATCAGATGGCCACTCTGCTGCACACCGACGCCAGCGGCCTCAACGAGCTCGCGGCCAACGCCACCACCATCTATCCCATCGCCAGCCGCTGCGGCGTTTTTGCCAAGACCGACGTGCAGCCGCTGCTCAACGAAGGCGCCCGCCCCGAGGACGTCGCCGCTTCCATCTTCCAGGCCGTCGTGACCCAGACCATCTCGGGCCTGGCGTGCGGCCGTCCCATCCGCGGCAACGTCGCCTTCCTGGGCGGCCCGCTGCAGTATCTCTCCGAGCTGCGCCACCGCTTCTACCTCACGCTCAATCTGGACGAGGAGCACCGTATCGTGCCCCAAAACGCTCACCTGTTTGTGGCGAGCGGCGCCGCCATGGCGCACGAGTCCAATAAACTCAGCACGTTCCCGCAGCTCATCGAGGCCATCGATGCTCTGGGTGACACACAGGGTGCCGAGGTCGAGCGTCTGGACCCGCTCTTTGCCACCGACGAGGACTTTGCCGAGTTCAAAACCCGCCACGACCAGGAAGTCGTCCCCAAGGGCAAGCTCGACGGCTACACCGGCCGCGTGTTCATCGGTATCGACGCCGGCTCCACCACCATGAAGGCCGCGCTCGTGGGCGAGGACGGTCAGCTGCTGCACACCTGGTACGGCAACAACAACGGCGACATCCTAGGCACGGCCAAGGTCATCATGGCCGATTTCTACAACCACATTCCCGCCGGCTGCACCATCGGCCACGTGACCACCACGGGCTACGGTGAGGCGCTGCTCATCGAGGCCCTCAAGGCCGATTCCGGCGAGATTGAGACCGTTGCGCACCTGCGCGGCGCCAAGGCGTTCCTGCCCGGCGTCGAGTTCATTCTGGACATTGGCGGCCAGGACATGAAGTGCCTGCGCGTCAAGGACGGCGTGATCGAGCACATCATGCTCAACGAGGCCTGCTCGTCGGGTTGCGGTAGCTTTATCGAGAGCTTCGCCGTCTCTATGAATATGGACGTGCGCGCGTTCGCAAACGCTGCCATCCATGCCAAGGCCCCGGTCGACCTGGGCAGCCGCTGCACGGTCTTTATGAACTCGCGCGTCAAGCAGGCGCAAAAGGAAGGCGCCACGGTGGGCGACATTGCGGCCGGCCTGTCCTATTCCGTCATCAAGAACGCCCTGTTCAAGGTCATTAAGCTGTGCGACCCCAAGGAGATCGGCAGCCAGGTGATCGTCCAGGGCGGCACCTTTATGTCCGATGCGACGCTGCGCGCGTTTGAGCAGCTCACCGGCGTTCATGCCGTGCGTCCCGACATCGCCGGCTGCATGGGCGCCTACGGTGCGGCCTTGCTCGCCCGCGATCGCGCCGGCGCCGACGGCACCTCGACCATCCTCTCGGCCGAGGACATCGCACACCTCACCGTGACGCAAAAGCATGTCCGCTGCGGCCGTTGCTC
>JAXKHW010000209.1:0-4799 GCA_036549635.1 Collinsella sp.
GACATGATCTGCATCGTGCCCGCGGCGGTTTCGTTTGAGGGCCAGCCGCTGCTCGACTACATGATGCTCAAGGACGGTCATGTGGTGCCGGCGCGTTCGAGCATTGCCCTGCAGCGTGGCGAGAACAACGACACGCGTTGGGCGCCGCCGGTGTTCGACGTGGACGGCGTGCGCATCGCCGTGATTTTTGACTTGGACCGCGAGCTCGAGATGTTGCCGACCGGCGTCGACCTCATTGCCTATTTCCAATTCAACGCGTTTGACATGACCGACCGCGAGACTGCCGCCATTGCCGCCGTTCGCAGCGGCGCCTACCGCAAGATCGCATCCAAGCGCAGCGTGTGGTTTGCCTGCATGGTGCCGGTCGGTGCCTATGACGAGTCGGTGTATACCGGCGGTTCGTTTGTGCTCGACGACTGCGGTCGCGTGGTGGCCCAGGCGCCGTGTTTTGAGGAGAGCCTGCTGGTTCAGGAGATTCAGCGCGGCATGATGCTCGATGCCCTGGAGGATCACGAACTGCCCGAGTTCCGTTCCGAGGAGTGGCTGTGGCAGGCGCTGGTGCTCGCCGTGCGCGACAACGCCCGAGCCCACGGTACGTCGCGTGCTGTGGTGGCACTCGAGGGCGACTTGCCGTCGTCTTTGCTGGCGGCGCTGGCCGTCGACGCTCTGGGCCCGCGTAATGTGATTGGCTTGGTGCTGGGGCGCAACCGTATCTTTACGCCGGCGCAGGAGGAGGCCGAGGCTGCCCGCTGTGCCGCCGTCCGTGCCATCGCCGAGCGTTTGCACATTCGCACTGTCGAGCGCGATGTACCGGATGCGGCGCGTGTGCTCGATCGCGACGTGTCGGCGGGCGATGCCGAGCGTCTGCGCTTGCGCACGCTGGGCCTCATGCTGGAGGACACGGCGCTCGAGCTGGGCGCGATGGCGCTGAGCCCGCTGTCCAAAACCGAGTATGCGCTGGCGGCGCCGGCGCTTTGCGGCGGTTACCAGGGCGACTTTGCGCCCTTTGGCGATGTGTACCTGTCGACGCTTGAGTTTGTGGCGCGCGTGCGCAACCGCACGTCTGCCGTGGTGCCCCAAGAGCTCGTGACGCTCAACGCGGTGGAAGACTGCATGGAGCGAGTGTTGGCGCAGGCGCTCTCGACGCTCGATGGTCCGGTCGATATGCTCGACCGCGCGGCACAGCTGCTCGGCGGGCTTGAGCCGGGTGAGGTCGATGGCGCGCTCGAGGCGCACGTGGACCGCAGCCGACCCTTCGACGACATCCCGATGGCCGCTGGCAAGCCTGAGGCCTGCTCGCTGCTGCTGATGCTCGTGCGTCAGGGCGAGGCCGCCCGCCGCATGCTGCCGACGGCGCCGATCGTCTCGGCCCGTTCGTTTGCCGAGCGTGCCTGGCCGTATATGCTCGCGTGGTCCGACCTGGGGCTTAACGGCAAGGAGCGTATGACGGTCGATTCGCTGGCGCGCGCCGAGGTGCGCCGTTTTGCTGACGAGGATACGAGCGAGCGCGTGCGAAACGAGATGATGGGCGTGCTGGGCGAGCTACTGGGTATTTCGCCCGAGCAGATGGAGGAGCTGCGCTCTGAGGACGGTCAGCGTCGTTTGCATGAGGGAATGAAAAAGTTCGAGGGCGAGGTTCAGGACGCCATCGATAAGATGATGGGCGGTCAGGGCGGCTCGCAAGGTAGTCCCCAGGGTGGTCCGATGCCGCATCCGCCGGTGGATCCGAGGCAGTTCCCCTTTTTCTCGCAGAACTAACTATGGGATAGGATTCGCTTCCAACCCCGACACTTCAACTGAGCATCTTGGCCCCGTTGTGTTATTCTAGAACAGACGTTCGTGAATGATGCGCGGGGCCTTGTCTTGCGTTGTGCTTGTGGCGAGGGGAGGTTGGCTTGGTTATCTTGGGCATTGACCCCGGTTTGGCTCATACGGGTTGGGGAATTATCGAGGAGCGGCGTGGCGAGGTTCGCTGCCGTGCCTATGGCTGCATCGAGACCAGTGCCGGAAGTCCGCTCGCGGTGCGCCTGTCGCATATCGCCCGCGACCTCAAGGATGTCGTCGAGCGTTATCGACCCGACACGGCTGCTGTCGAGAGCATCTACTTTGGCGCCAACGTTCGTTCGGCCATCCCCACGGCGCATGCCCGCGGTGCTGCGCTCGTGGCGCTTTCGGAGTGCGCGCTCGAGATTGGCGAGTACACGCCCATGCAGATCAAACAGGCTGTGGTGGGCACCGGCGCCGCGGACAAGCGGCAGGTCGCCTACATGGTACGCACGCTCACGCAGCTCGACCACGACCCGCATCCCGACCATGCCGCCGATGCCCTGGCTTGCGCCATATGCCACGTAAACCTCAGCCGCACCCGCGCCCTCACCGGTGGCGAGTTCTATCAACAGAGAGGAACCGGATACTGATGATTTCCCAGCTCCACGGAACGCTTGTCGAGTCCACGATGAGTTCTGCTGTCGTCGATGTGTCGGGCGTTGGCTTTGAGCTCGGCATCTCGGGCAGCACTGCGGCCACGTTGCCGACGCCCGGCGGCGAGGTCCGCCTCTACACGCGTATGCAGGTGCGCGAGGACGCCATGACACTTTTCGGTTTTTCCTCAAAGGATGAGCGCACGATGTTCGACCGGCTCGTGTCCGTTTCGGGCGTTGGCCCGCGCCTGGCGCTCGCCGTGCTTTCCACCTATACCGTGGGGCAGCTGTATTCGCTGGTGATGGCCGAGGACGACAAGGGCATGTCCAAGGTACCCGGTGTGGGCAAAAAGACAGCTCAGCGCCTGATCCTGGAACTCAAGAGCACCTTTGCCAAGGATAAGGGCTTTGTGCCGGTCGACGTGATTCCCGGCCAGGTTGCGATGCCGGTTCCCGCCGCCGCTCCTTCGGCGATTGATGATGCCCGTGCGGCACTCCTTTCCATGGGCTTTAGCCCGCAGGAGACCGATGTTGCCCTGAGCGGGTATGATGGGCAGAATATGCGTGTCGAGGATCTGCTCGGCGCGGCGCTTAAGCGACTCGGAATGGATGCGTGATGTGGGAAGCCGATGACTCTCAGGACCTGTGGGCGACGCCCGGCAACTCGCCGGCGGCATCCATGGCGCACGGCGAGCGCATGGTGGGCTCGGAGCTGACGGCCGAGGACCTCGATGTCGACCGCACTTTGCGCCCCCAGCGCTTGGATGACTACTGCGGTCAGGAGCATATCAAGCAGAGCCTTCGCGTGCTCATCGAGGCAGCGCAGAGCCGCGGCGAGACGCTCGACCACGTGATCTTCTCGGGTCCTCCGGGCCTGGGCAAGACCACGCTGGCCACCGTTATCGCCAACGAGCTGGGCGCTCAGATCAAGACGACGAGTGGTCCGGCCATCGCGCGCACCGGCGACCTGGCGGCCATCCTTACTAACTTGCAGCCGGGTGATGTGCTGTTTATCGACGAGATCCACCGCCTTAACCGTTCGGTCGAGGAGGTCCTGTACCCCGCGATGGAGGACTTTGCCCTCGATATCGTGATTGGCAAGGGTCCGGCGGCGCGCTCGATTCGCCTGGATATCCCCAAGTTTACGCTGGTAGCGGCAACGACCCGCTCGGGCATGTTGACCGGCCCGTTGCGCGACCGCTTTGGCATTTCATATCGCCTGGATTACTACACGGTCGAGGAGCTCGCCCAGATTGTGACGCGTTCGGCAACCATCCTGGGCGTGACGATCGACCACCCCAGTGCACTCGAGATCGGCTCGCGTTCGCGCGGCACGCCACGTCTTGCCAACCGCCTGCTCAAGCGCGTGCGCGACTATGCGCAGGTGCGCGGCAACGGCCCCATCGAGCTCGATATCTGCCGTCAGGCACTCGAGTTCTTTGAGATCGACGAGCTCGGTCTGGACTGGATGGATATTCGCATTTTGGAGACGCTTGCCAAGACGTTCTCCGGTCGTGCCGTGGGACTTACGACCCTTGCCAGCGCGGTGGGCGAGGACCCGGGCACGCTCGAGGATGTCTATGAGCCCTATTTGCTGCAGTGCGGGTTGATGATTCGTACGCCGCAGGGCCGTCAGGCAACCCTTCGCACCTTTGAGCACCTGGGGATTGAACCTACCGTTTAGGGCGCTTTATTTTGGCGGGCTGTTGGGCTATCGCTGGGCATCGGGTAAACATATCGCCGTTCATCGGTTATGGGCGTTTTACTATTGCGCGCCCGTGCTATGCTGAATTGGTCTTTTTCTCATTCGGTAACGAAAGGACCGCCCATGCCTACTGACATCGAAATCGCACGTTCTGTCACGCCGCTGCCCATTACCGAGGTGGCCAAGAACGCCGGCGTCGACGTTAAGCACCTTATTCCGTACGGCTTCGACAAGGCTAAGGTCGACTATTCACTGCTCAACGAGCCGACTGATCACCAGGCCAAGCTCGTCCTCGTGACCGCTATCAACCCAACGCCCGCGGGCGAGGGCAAGACCACCACGACCATCGGTCTGGCCGATGGCCTGCGTCGTCGCGGTATCAAGAGCGCCGTGGCCCTGCGTGAGCCTTCGCTCGGTCCCGTCTTTGGCGTCAAGGGCGGTGCCGCTGGCGGCGGTTGGGCCCAGGTCATTCCCATGGAGGACATCAACCTGCACTTTACCGGCGACTTCCATGCCATCGGTGCTGCCAACAACCTGCTGGCCGCCATGCTCGATAACCACATCCAGCAGGGCAACCAGCTCGGTATTGACGTTAAGCGCATCACTTGGAAGCGCGTCGTCGATATGAACGACCGTCAGCTGCGCCACGTCATCGACGGCATTGGCGGTAAGGC
>JAXKHW010000021.1:0-6145 GCA_036549635.1 Collinsella sp.
GGGTGCATAGCCCACGAGCGCGCCCAGGGCGCCCACGCGCGGTAGCTCAACAGGCTCCGCCCCGATTGCCTCGGCATAGGTGTTGAGCGCAGCGAGCAGACCGGTCGCCACGGCCTCCATATAGCCTTCGGTGCCGGTGATCTGACCGGCAAGGCGCACGCTCGTACCGGGCACGGCAAAGGTGCCATCGAGCACGTGCGGCGCATCGACAAAGGTGTTGCGGTGCATGACGCCGTAGCGGAAGAACTCGGCGTTCTCCAGGCCGGGAACCATATGGAAGACGCGCTTCTGTTCGCCGAAGGTCAGGTTGGTCTGGAAGCCAACCAGATTATAGGCCGTCTTCTCCTTGTTCTCGGCGCGCAGCTGAATCGCCGCCCAAGGGCGACGTCCAGTACGAGGGTCGGTCAGGCCGACGGGCTTCATGGCGCCAAAGCGAATGGCATCCTTGCCGGTGCGGGCGACCTCCTCGGCAGGCTGACAGGCCTGGAACAGATCGCCGCCCTCAAAGTCCTTGAGTACCACGCGATCGGCGGTGGTGAGCGCCTCGATAAAGGCCTCGTACTCCTCCTTGTTGAGTGGAGCATTGAGATAGTCGCCGCTCCCCTGCTCCTCGTAACGCGACTGCGAGAACAGCACGTCCATATCGAGCGTGGAGGCATCGACGATCGGCGCCGCCGCATCAAAGAATGCCAGGGCATCGCCACCGACGAGCTTCATAACCTCTTCGCTCAGCGCCGGTGAACACAGCGGGCCCGCGGCAATGACCACGTGACCCTCGGGAATCTGTGTGACCTCACCGTGCACGACCTCGATATTGGGACGAGCGGCAACCTCGGCCTCGACAAGCTCGGAAAACTTGACGCGGTCGACCGCCAAGGCGCCACCGGCGGGAACAGCCGCGCGATGGGCGCAATCGAGCAGGACTGAACCCATGCGCTCAAGCTCGGCCTTCAGCAAACCAGCCGCGGAATCCGGACGGGTCGACTTAAACGAATTCGAGCAGACGAGCTCTGCCAGGCGATCGGTATGGTGAGCCGGGGAGCTCACCTGGGGGCGCATCTCGCACAGCTTTACGGCAAAACCGCGATCTGCCAGCTGGATCGCGCACTCCGAACCCGCCAGACCGCCACCGATAACTGTCACCTGATCGAACTGCATCTGCAAACACCTTTCTAATTGACACGTTTTCCATTGTGACCGAAGGGTGTCTGGGCGTGAAGGGCAAACTTGGAGGGCGCATACCTTCCATCCATCATGCGCTCGATAAGACCCTCGAGTTCAAGCGAACCCAAGAGTTTGAGTACGCCGACAGCATCGAGCGAGACGAGCGCCGCGATGTCGTCGACCTTGAGCGGAGAGGCGATGAGCGCATGCATCACGGTCTGCTGCGTTGGATCCAGGTCGGCAATGCCGGGAGCATCGGGGCGCGAGTAGCGCAGGGTTCCGTAGATGCGTGAGATAGCCATCTCGATAGATTCCTCGTCGACGATGCAGCAGGCACCGTTCGCAATGAGGTAATTCGTGCCACGCGACTCGGGCGATAGGATCGACCCCGGCACGGCAAGAAGTTCGCGCCCCAAATCCATAGCAGCCTCGGCTGTGGAAAACGTCCCAGAAGGCATACCCGCCTCGGATACAAAGAGGGCTTGCGACAGGGCCGCGATTACGCGATTGCGGCGCGGAAAGGCGAACTTGCGCGGACCCATGCCCCACGGAGAGATCGACACGACCGCGCCACCCGTATCAAGCGTGCGCGTAATCAGCCCCGCGCTCGAACGCGGGTAGACCACGTCGGCGCCCGTCCCCAGCACCACAACGTGTTTGCCGCCGGCGTTGACCGCAGCCCAACCCGAGGCCTGGTCACAACCGACCGCACCGCCCGAAACTACCGTCACTCCCGCCTCAACCGCCACCTTCGCCGCAAGCTCTGCCACGGCAAGACCATACGGCGAGGCCTTTCGCGCACCGATGATGGAGAGCGCGGGCGTCGAAAGCGCCTCGGGGTTGCCGCGCACATAGAGCGTCTGAGGTACATCAGAAAGCTCCAAAACGGTCTCGGGATACAACGCGTCACCTGGATGCAGCTCGAAGGTCCCCTCAGCCATCATTGGTCCCTCCTTCCCTGGTACATCGCCGCCTCGAGCACGTGGTCCTGCGTCACCTGCTCGCTCTCGGCGACATCTGCGATCGTGCGCGCAATGCGAACAAGGCGCACGATGCCACGCCCTGTGAGATGCGTGCGCTTCGACAGGCCGAGCACACACTTCTCCGCCGCATCATCGAGCTCAAAGGTCGAAACGACGCCGTCAATGGACCGTGTCTCGTCATCCTCGGCCTCGGCATCCGCATCGTCCATGCGGGATTCGCGCCAAGCGCGAAAGGCGCGACCGCGCACAACGTAGTCACGTAACTCGGCCGACGACATGCCCTCCGCACCCTCGATAATCACTTGAGGGTCGGGACGGGTCACATCGATCATCATGTCGATACGGTCGGCCAAAGGACCGCGCAGTTTAGACCGATAGCGCTCGACCATCGCCGCCGAGCAGCGACACGGCACCTCGCGATCGCCCAAAAAGCCGCAGGGGCAGGGATTGCTCGCAGCCAGCAGCTGAAAGCGCGACGGGAAGGTAAAAGCCCCGTCGACGCGTACGATCCTCACGTAGCCGCGCTCGATGGGCTGACGCAGCGTCTGCAGCACGCCAGTGGGAAACTCGGCAAGCTCGTCCAAAAAGAGCACGCCGCCATGAGCAAGGCTGATCTCACCCGGGTGCACCGGGCGCCCGCCGCCGATAAGGCCTGCGGTCGAAATACTGTGGTGGGGACTGCGGAAGGGGCGGTGCCCCGCCAACAAGCCATCAATGTTCTCACCCAAAACCGAATGGATGCACAGTGCCTCCTGCTGATCCTCGACGGAAAGCTCGGGCAGGATGCCGGTCATACGGCGTGCGAGCATCGTCTTGCCCGATCCCGGAGACCCGATCATGAGCAAGCCGAGTTCTCCTGCCGCCGCAAGCGCCATGCCGCGTTTAGCGACTTCCTGCCCCAGCACGTCGGCATAGTCGAGCTCAGGCTCAAAGGTCGCCTCGACGCCCTCGGAATCCAAGTAGTGCCGCGCGGCATCGCCCATACCATGAGCAAGCTGAGACAAATGATCGATGAATCCGCAATCCACGCCCGCGAGTGGCACATGCTGGTCTGACCTGCCGGCGATAAAGGACAGCCCCAAATCACGCGCCAATAACTGAAACGCCACCTCGCCCTTGACAGGAAGCACCGTACCGTCCAAGCCAAGCTCACCAGCGATAAGACAACGATCGAGGTTGTCGCGGGGAATCTGCCCATCGGCCGCCAATACCGCGATGGCGATGGGCAGATCAAAGCCGCTACCGGTCTTGCGGATATCGCCGGGCGCCAGATTGACCGTAATGCCCGAGCGCGGGATCTCGAACCCGGCGGAGCGCATCGCGCAGCGAATACGACCGCGCGACTCCATCACCTCCATACTCGGTATGCCGAGCATCTGGATGCCCGGAACGCCGCCGGCAAGCGAGACCTCGACCGTGACGGGAATCGCCTCGACGCCGCGGATGCAGGCCGCGTGAACGGCAAACGTCTCGAACGCCATCACGACACCTGCCAATCGAACGCGTTGTACTGGTGCTCGATCTCGGCGATATGCCCGCCGCGAATGGTAACGCCCACGGCATCGAAGCGAATCGCCTTGAGCGGATAATGCTCCATGAGATAGCAACTTGCGATGCGGCGGTAGCGACGTTGCTTTTGGGCGTCCACGGCCTCCTCGGGAAAGACCCGCGTGCTGCAATCCAGCGCAACGCGTCTGGTCTTGACCTCGGCCATCACCACGACATCGTCGAGCTCATCGAGCAGCACCAGGTCGGCCTCGCCCTCGGTGCAACGATAACCCTGCTCCAGCAAGGTGTAGCCGCGCTCGTTAAAGTAGTCGATGGTGATCAGCTCGCCCAGCATGCCCAGCTCGCGAGGACTGAGTCCCTTGATAAACTCGGGCGTCATCGCCCCGCAGTCGAGCTTGCCGTTTTCCCAACACTCCTTGAGCTGCTGCGTCTTACTCTTTTTGCTTGCGGCACTCATGGGGTCTCCTTTCCCGCACACTGCATTGCCCCGATGATGAGAGCACCTTTCATGCGGGTAAGTACCGGAAGCAAACCAAAAGCTGACCAAATGCCGTCAAAAAACGGGCCGTACGCAGCAATGGTGTTGCATACGGCCCGCTACCAGCAGGTTTATAAAACCCCAGAGGTCCCTGTCTCCACAATTGACCTAGAAAAGGCGCTCAGTCTGCAGAAAGTTTCCGCAAAAGCTCACGCGGTGCAGCGGACAAAGTCCATGTTTGCGAATGGCCTCGATGTGCTCGGGGCTCGCATAGCCCTTCGACTCGGCCAGATGGTACTCGGGGTACTCGGCGTCGTACTCGACCATCATCTCGTCACGCGTGACCTTGGCCATGATGGACGCCGCGGCGATGCAGGCGATCTTGGCATCGCCCTTCACCACATCGCGCTCGTTGGGAACGGCGCCCAAGGGGTTACCGTCCATGAGGACGCAGTCGGGCTCGAGCCCCGTATCGGCCACGGCGCCCACAACGGCAGCGCGGATTGCGCGGGCCATGCCCATCTCATCGATATCCTTAGGCGCGATATGGCAAAAACCGATCGCCGTCGCCACCTCGGCAATCTTCACTGAGAGCAACTCGCGGCGCGCGGGCGTGAGCTTTTTGGAATCGTTGATACCCCAGACGCGCGGTTCCATGGGAAGGCAGACGGCGCATACCGTCAAAGGACCGGCCACCGATCCGCGACCCACCTCGTCGACACCAACGACCACCCCATCGCCGCCAAGCTCATGCATAAGCTCGTACATGTCATTGACGCGCTCGCGCTCGGCAAGCTCCTTGGCATGGCGCTTAAGAGCACGCTCGCAAGCCTTGATCACCTGCTGGCGCGGGTCCTCGCGATAATGCTCCACGAGGGCAGGAATCTCCTCAAACGTAGCGCTCGCCAACTCACCGGCAACCTGCGATGCCGAAACCGAGCTCGTCATGTTGGCCATACCAGGCCCTCCTTGCATGCAAATCAGATAAAAAGAAGGGCCACCCGAAGGTGACCCTTACGTCCAAACGAGTGGACAGACGCTGCGATCTTCTTAGCGCTTCTCGGGGATGCGAGCAGCCTTGCCCACCTTGTCGCGGAGGTAGTACAGCTTGGCGCGACGGACGCGACCATGACGAACGACCTCGAGCTTGGCGATCTTGGGGCTGTGAAGCGGGAAGGTACGCTCAACGCCGACACCGAAGGACATCTTGCGGACGGTGAAGGTCTCGCGGGCACCGGCGCCGGCCATGCGGATGACGTCGCCCTGGAAGACCTGGATGCGCTCGCGGTCGCCTTCCTTAATGCGGTAGTGAACCTTGACGTTGTCGGCGACGCGAACCTGAGGAATGTCCTCGCGGATCTGCTGACGCTCGATTGCGCGGATGTAATCCATGTGCAATTCCTTACTCTTCTAGAGGTGCCGTACCACCTTGGCCGGCACGTAGTTGAACAAACGTATTCGAGTATACACGCGCGGGTTTCTGCTGCAAGAACAATTTTTTACGCAGACAAAAAGACAAAACCCGCACATGATAACCGCCCGCCTCACGAATGAGACGGGCGGCATGAAGGGGGCTACGCTAGGCGTCTAAACCCAAAACGTTAGGCGGAACGCTTGGCCTCGAGCTTGGCTTGAGCGGCAGCCAGGCGTGCGAGGGGCACGCGGTAGGGCGAGCAGGACACGTAGTCCACGTCGGCCACGTTAAACAGGCCCTTGATGGACTTGGGGTCGCCGCCGTGCTCGCCGCACACGCCAAAGTGCATGTCGGGGTTGGTGGTGCGACCCTTCTCGACGGCCATGCGCACCAGCTCGAGTACCGCCGTGTCGATGGTCTCGAAGGGGTTGTCCTTCAAGATCTTCTTGTGCATGTACAGGGGGATGAACTTGGCCTCGGCATCGTCACGAGAGAAGCCGAAGGTCGTCTGGGTGAGGTCGTTGGTGCCAAAGCAGAAGAAGTCGGCATGATGGGCGATCTCGTCGGCGACCATGCAGGCGCGTGGCAGCTCGAGCA
>JAXKHW010000210.1:0-7042 GCA_036549635.1 Collinsella sp.
CCGCTGCTGATGATGATCGTCATGGCCATCGTGTTCTCGACGATTTTTGGCCAGGGCCGCAATGGCTCAATGACACCCGAGATGTACCCGCTGTACTTGATCGTGGGTAACGTCACCTTTGCCGTCATGTCCGAGTCTACGAACCAGGCCCTGACGTCGATCGTGGGCGCGGCTCCGCTGCTCAAGAAGGTTAAAGTGCACCGCTGGGTCTTCCCGGTGCAGAAGGTGCTCTTCTCGTTGGTCAACTTTGCCTTCTCGCTGGTCGCCGTTGCCATCGTTATGCTGTGGTTCCACGTTATGCCTTCTTGGCACCTGATTCTGCTGCCGGTCTGCCTACTGCTGCTTATGTGCTTCTGCATGGGCCTGGGCATGATGCTCTCCGCCCTCACGGTCTTCTTCCGCGATGTCATGCATCTGTGGAGCGTCGTCATTACGGCGTGGACTTACATCACGCCTATTTTCTGGACGACCGACTTCGTTGCGCAAATGCCGCATCTCGTGCGCATTCTGGTCTATGCGAACCCCATGTATAACTACCTGCAGTTTATGCGCGATATCTTCCTGTTCCAGACTACGCCCTCGCTTATGACGTTTGGTATGTGCGTTGCTTGGGCGGTTCTTGCGCTTGTTATTGGCTACACCGTGTTCCATAAGTCCGAGCGCAAGTTCATCCTCTACATCTAAGGAGTGCTGTGATGACTGAATCTGTTGTTGATTACAGCGAGCAGCCTCTGGCTGTCGAGGTCGACGACGTCACCATGATCTTTAACATGGCGTCTGAGTCGCTGACCAACCTCAAGGAGTACTTCATTAAGCTTGCCAAGCACGAGCTGTTCTTTGAGGAGTTTAGGGCGCTTAAGCACATCTCGTTCGATATTCATCGCGGCGAAGTTGTGGGTCTGGTCGGCACCAATGGTTCCGGCAAGTCTACGATGCTCAAGATCATCGCTGGCGTGCTTGAGCCCAGTGAGGGCAGCGTTAAGGTGCACGGTAACATCGCGCCGCTGATTGAGCTTGGTGCCGGCTTTGACCCCGAGCTGACCGCCCGCGAGAACATCTATCTGAACGGTGCCCTGCTCGGCTACACCAAGGAGTTCATCGACGCCAACTTTGACGGCATTATCGAGTTCGCTGAGCTGCAGAACTTTGTCGACATGCCGCTTAAGAACTTCTCCTCGGGCATGGTGGCGCGTATTGCCTTTGCAATCGCGACGATCACCGAGCCCGATATTCTGATCGTTGACGAGACGCTGTCCGTCGGCGATGTGTTCTTCCAGCAAAAGTGCGAGGCGCGTATTCAGCACTTTATCCAGAGCGGCGACGTGACGGTTCTGTTCGTTTCGCACTCCATGGAGCAGGTTGAGCGCATCTGCCAGCGCGCCGTTTGGATTGAGAAGGGCGACCTTCGCATGGACGGCCCGGTTGATGAGGTCTGCAAGGCGTACCGCGAGCAGTTCAACTAGGTTATAATTACTAGCGCCTGGCACGCGTGCGCGTGCTTGGGCGTGCGGTTATTTGCTCCATTAGCTCAGTTGGATAGAGCAGGGGACTTCTAATCCCAAGGTCGACGGTTCGAATCCGCCATGGAGCACCATCGTTTATTAAGCCCGGACCGCTTGGTGGTCCGGGCTTTTTCACATGCCGGTGTTCTTTGTTCTTGCCGGGTATACGTTTAGGCCGAAGCCGTGGCGTGAGCTGCTATTGTGCTGCTGATGTGGATTGGTTATACGGCGCGCCAAAGGGGGCTGGAGCCGAGCGTGAGCAAGCCTCTGCTTATGACGCTGCCAGCATCGTGGTTCTTCGCGTCAATCGTACGCTGTGCCTGCGATATTGGATTGGCGTACGTGATCAAGAAGGCGTAACAAAAGCGGGGAGGACCAACTTGGCCCTCCCCGCTGTATCTAGTCTGCCTTCAGGCACTCGGGCAAGACGTTTGCAACTGCATTCATCGCCTGCGGCCTCAGGTACTGCTCATTGAGCTTTACCTTTCTGTAGGCGTAGCGAGTGTCTGCCGAGTATTTGATCAACACATCGGTGAAGAACCGCTCCCAGCTCAGGTAGTCGCGGCTTTCGATATAGCTTGAGGGATCCTCGAGGATTTTTAAGATATCGTTACTGGGAATGAGGCCAGATTGCAGGAGTGTCCACTCGAATGATTCGGGGAGGAACAAGCGTACGTTCTTGTAAACGCGCTGTCCGAGCACCTTTTCGATGTAGGGACCAAATGCTGCTCCGTCTCCAATAGCAAGGATGTTTTGCTCGGGACATTCGTGAATCGTACGTTTTAGATTCGCAACGCCGGTGGCGGTATAGCAGGGGATCCCGAGTCGGTTGCAAAGAGCGTCGTAGAATTGATAGCCAGATTTGCTATCCTCGACAACTACGGCGTCGGGTACCTCGAATCCAACATTTAGATCCTGATACAGCATACTTGCCGTGTGGTCATATAGCGGCTTGGTCACCGAGTAGAAGCGCCTGTCGCTCTTGCGGCCATTGATTGTTTTACTTGTCGTGTTGACTAGCTTCAGGATCTCATCAACGCTGTAGGGGAGCTCGTTGGCATCGCGACGAGATATCAGAACAAAATAGTTGGACGAGCCGTTGACGGCTTTGGCGAAGTCCTTTGAGTAGATAAACTCGTTACCCTCATCTAGAAAGACGATTGAATCTTCGATGATCGATAGCTCGCGCTCCCAGCGTCTGCCGGAAAGCGTTTCGCAAGGCACGTCGCAACTGAGTGCAACGCCGCTTTCCGGTCCTCGGTCGTTGTAGTCGCGAATCATCGAGATGAGCGTCGTTTTACCCGTGCCGCTGTTGCCGCGTATAAAGGAAATATTGCGCTTAAACGTGAGTGTGTATTTGACCTTTGCACGCTCTACGACAACGGTATGCGTTCCCTTCATTACTCATCAACATCCAAAAAGTCATTCGTGGCGCCGACAAACTCCTGCATGTTTCTGACGATGCGGCCATCGTTTTCAATGCGGATTTCAAAGCTCTTCCAGGGGAATTTCATGATGTGGTATAAGGTCACCATCACATCCTGCTCTTTGCCGATCTTGAGTAGCCAGCGGGCACAGTTGTCTCCGCAGGTGGATGCGTTGAACACCATATTTGGGAGATTGCGCACCAGCAGCAGCGTCTTAACGCCGCCGGACAGTTCGAGTGGGGTGATCGAGCCCAGCTGTTTGCTTACGATGTTGTGGGGACCGATGAGCTCTGATCCGTCCACGCTTTTAATAATCTGTGCGGCCATAGGGTCTTCGAACCATGAGTCCAAGTATGAGTTCCTAAAATAGGTTTCGGTATCGTAGATGGAACCGGGGTAATCCCCCAGATGGATGCTTAACATGCGCGTCTCCAGACGTTGTGTGACTGCAATGATTATATGCCAGTAATAAAGTGCCGCCAGTAGCGAGGTTGCTGCTGGCGGCACTGGCATTATTAGCGTGTGAATCGCGTTGATGGATTTGCTCGCGAGGCTACTTTTCGAGACGTTCCCTCAGCAGCTCCAGCGCGTGGGCGTAGCCTTGCAGGCCCTCGCCGGTGATGGTGGCGAAGCAGGCTAGGCGGGCGTAGCTCACCTGGCGGAAGTCTTCGCGCGTCTCTACGGCGCTGATGTGCACCTCGACGGCAGGGATGGCAACGGCCTTGAGGGCGTCGAGGATCGCCACGCTCGTATGCGTGTAGGCAGCCGGGTTGATGACGATGCCGTCGACCTTGCCGTAGGCCTCCTGGATCTTGTCGACGATGTTGCCCTCGTGGTTGGACTGGAAGACCTCGACCTCGTCGAAGCCCTGTGCGGCGCCCGCTTCCTGGCAGATCTGCACTAAGCGGTCGTAGTTGTCGCTGCCATAGATGCCCGGCTCGCGAATGCCGAGCATGTTGAGGTTGGGGCCGTTGATGACGAGTGCTTTCATGGTTGCTTCCTTTGCAGTCGAGAAACCACCACAAAGGTGCCTGTCCCCTTTGTGGTGGTTTTTTTAGAGAGCGGGTGGGAGGGTGTCGAGGAGGGCTTGGGCGGTATTGGCGGCGCAGTCGCGTGAGTCGATGATGTGGTCGGCCCAGGCGCGGTAGCGTGGCATACGTTGTTCCGCGAGCTTATCGATGCCGTCGCGTGCGGTGATGGGGCGGCCCTTGTGGGCGAGCTCTTCGAGCTTGCGGTTGAGCATCACAATTTTGCTGTTCTGGTGCAGCAGCGGATAGTTCTCGTCTCGCGTGACCACGCCACCGCCGGTGGAAAGCACCAGGCCGCTGCGCTTGGAGATGTCGGAGAGCGCCGCCGTTTCCTGCTCGCGGAAGGCCGCCTCGCCGCGCTCGACGATATAGTCGGCGCAGGGCATCCCCAGGCGTTCCTCAAGCGCGCGATCCAGGTCGATGTGCTCTCGCCCCGTGAGCAGGGCAATCTGCTCACCCACGCGGGTCTTGCCCGAGCCCGGCATGCCGATCAGCGCGATGTTCTGTTCGCGGCGTGACAAGCGCTCCGTTACGTCCAGGATGCGCTCGCGCGGGGTGACCTGGCCGGTATAGCGCTCGACGGCCTGTGCCGCCTGTGCCACGAGCATCAGCAGTCCGCCGATGTAGGGGATGCCGCGGCGCTCGGCCTCGAACATCAGACCCGTGCGGGCGGGGTTGTAGACAATGTCGATGACGCCTTCGAGCGCATCGAGTCCTTCGAGCGTGCAGGGGGCGTCGGGGCAGTGGGGGAACATGCCGGCAGGCGTGCAGTTGACGAGCAGCGCGGCATCGGATTGCTGCGCGATGTTGTCGTAATTGACCTCGCTTGTGCGACCCACGGGTACGACGATGGCGCCCAGGTCGTCGAGTACCATGCTGGCCGTAGTGCCGGCACCGCCGGTGGCGCCGAGCACGAGGGCCTTCTTACTGGCAACCTCTACGCCCAGCTCCTCGACCAGGCACTGAAAACCGAAGTAGTCGGTGTTATCGCCGCGCAGGCGGCCGTCGGGCAGGCGCGTGATGGTGTTGACGTTGCCCATGCGCTCGGCGAGCGGGCTCAGCTCGTCCAGGTACTCCATGACGGCGCGCTTGTAGGGGATGGTCACGTTGGTGCCCTCCCACTCGTCGCCCGTCATAAAGGCCGCGAGGTCCTCGGGCTCGCGCTCAAATCGCACGTAATCGAGCCCAGCGAGCTCTTTGTAGATGGTTGGGGTGTAGCTGTGGCCCAACACGCGGCCCAGCACTCCGTAGGGGCGGGTTGCGGCGGTATCGGTCATCTAGAGCACCTCCGTGTAGCTGCCAAAGTAGGTGAAGCTTTCGCACACGTCGTCGATGGAATCGAGCAGGTCGTCGAGGGCCTTGCTGCCAAAGGGGCAGTCCAGATCAAAGTAGAACATAAACTCAAAGTCGCGGCCGGGGATGGGGCGGCTCTCGAGCTTGATGAGGTTGATGTTGAGTGCGTAGAAGCGCTCGAGCACGCGATAGAGGGCGCCCGGCTCGTTGGCCGTGGTGATCATGAGCGAGGTACGGTTGGCGCCGGGGTAGACGCGCGGCTCGCGGCTGATGACGACAAAGCGCGTGTAGTTGTTGTCCGAGTCTTGGATATTGGGCTCCAACACCTCGAGGCCATACAGCGTGGCACAGCTGCGCGATGCGATGGCGGCAACATCGGTGCGTTCGGAGTTGGCGACCATCTCAGCCGACATGGCCGTGTTGGGGTACTTGGTGGCGCGCAGGCCGTGGTTCTCGATAAAGCCGGCGCACTGGGCAATGGCTTGGCCGTGGCTGTAGACCTCGCGCACGTCGGCGAGCTTGGTGCCGGGCTTGACGAGCAAGTTGTGGTCGATCTTGAGGCGAAGCGAGCGCACGATGTGGAAGTCGAACTGGGCGAGCAGGTCGTAGACGGCGTTGACCGAGCCGGCGGTGGAGTTCTCGATGGGCAGCACGCCAAACTCGCAGAAGCCGTCGCGCACAGCGCGCATAACGCCTTCGAAGGTCTCGAAAAACGCGATGTCGGGCACGTCGAAGAGCTTGCACGCGGCGATTTGACTGTAAGCGCCCTCAACGCCCTGGCAAGCGACGGTGGCAGTTTGAGGGAAGGGCGTGTCGGAGGCTGCAGCCGTGGCGTGGGCCTTTTGCGAGACAGTGATGCCCTTGAGTTCGTTGATGTAGCGCTGCTGCTCGGCCTTGCTCATGCTCATGAGGAGACGGAACAGGGTGATGGTCTGCGCCTCGTAGCGCTCGGGCGCGCGGCTGGCGAGGTTGTTGAGCTTGGAGCGCTCGCGGGCGGGGTCGAAGACGGCCTTGCCCATCTCGATTTTTGACTTGGCGACTTCGGTGGCAATGTCCATGCGCTCGATAAAGCTGTTGAGGAGCGTGGTGTCGATGCCATCGATGGCCTGGCGGATGTCAGCAAGGTCCATAGGGACCCCTTTCGTGAATCATTGCCCGGGGTGGGCTGGTTAGCGCTGGGCGGCGTCCTCGAGGAGGGCGTCCCAGATGGCGAACGCCGCGGCTGCCTCGGCTACGGGGACGGCTCGGGGGACGATGCAGGGATCGTGACGGCCGTGGACCGAGAGCTCGGCATTTTCCATGGCGTCCATGTCTACGGTCTGCTGCTCGCGGCCAATTGAGGGCGTCGGCTTTACGGCCATGCGCCACATGACGGGCGCGCCGGTCGAAATACCGCCCAGGATGCCGCCGGCGTTATTGGACTCGACTTCGATCTCGCCGGTCTCGGCATCGATGCGATACGGGTCGTTGTTCTCGCTGCCACGCATGGCGGCGACGGCAAAGCCCATGCCAAACTCCACGCCCTTAACGGCGGGAATGCCAAAGGCGATCTGCGCGATGCGGTTCTCGATACCGTCGAACATGGGGTCGCCGATGCCCGCGGGCAGGCCGTAGATGCCGCACTCCACGATGCCGCCGATGCTGTCGAGCTCGTCGCGCGCGGCAAGAATCTCCTCGCGCATGCGGCCGGCTGCGGCGGCGTCAATGCACGGCAGATCGTTCGTAAGGATTGCCTTGCGGTCGGCCTCGCGATAGACCATATCGTCCATCGGCAGGTCGGAGATGCCGCCGA
>JAXKHW010000211.1:0-1920 GCA_036549635.1 Collinsella sp.
CGGTACATGCCGCGTCCGTTAACCTTGCTGGCGTCCATGAGGGCGACGCTTTGATGGGTGGCACCGACCATAGCCGTTTTGGTCTCGGCCATCTGCGGAAAGTCGGTCGTAAAGCCGCAGCCGGGAACAAAAGCGCCAGGGCACATGACGGCAAGGTCGGCGTGGACCATTTGGAGCGCCTGCATGGTAAGTGGGCCGTACAGATAGCGATGACCTTTGCGCAGTGCCCCGCCCAGCATGACGACATCGACCGAGGGCATGCTCTCGTCGATATAATCGGCGATGGTAATGTCGGCCGTGATAACGGTGATGCCGTCGCGCTGATCGAGGAGCCGGACAAACTCGAGCGCCGTGGTGCCCGAGTCGACGAGCAGCGTGTCACCGTCATTGACGAGCTCGATAGCGCTTTGTGCGATGGCCTGCTTGGCGGCGACGTTGACATTGATGCGGCGATCCTGCGTGGAGACGGTCAGGCGTTTGTGGAGCGATACGGCACCACCATGTGTGCGGCGCAGCTTGCCTGCTTCGGCGAGCGCGTCCAGGTCGGCGCGGGCGGTGACGGAGGACACGCCAAAGGTCTGGGCGATTTCTGCTACCTGTACCGAGGCATTATGCTCGAGCATTTCCATGATGGCGGTACGGCGTTCGTCGGCAAAAGCACGGTTGGTAGCTTGGGCCATGTCTGCTCCATTCTCAGCTAAATTTGCAGGAATTGTGTTGACTCTATTTTCGTTCATTTTCTTTTTGAGTAAGAAAACACCTTTCGATTACTTATCTTTTCTATAAAAGAAAGACGCTGAACGCTCAAAAGTCAATATCGAACATGTCCGCTCGGTTCAAATTCCTTCCGTTTACTTTTCAAAAACGACTGTATTGACCTGCATGGGCTCAATATCTCGCACGTGCAAAGCCGCTGAATTTCATACAATGAGCGCAGTAAAACGCAAGGTAAAACGCCTTGTGAACAACTACGCCCGATGTCCAGATGCGGGCGAGGGAGAGGAGCAAACGCTCATGGCACTTGTTACCACCGAAAAGATGCTCAAGGACGCTCAGGCCGGCCACTACGCCGTCGGCGCGTTCAACGTCGAGAACCTCGAGTTTGTTATGGCCGTTCTGGCCGCTGCCGAGGAGACCAAGTCCCCCGTCATCATGCAGACCACCCCGGGCACCATCAAGACCGCTGGCCTGGACTACTTCTACGGCATGGTCAAGGCTGCCGCCGAGCGCGCTTCCGTGCCCGTCGCTCTGCACCTCGATCACGGCGATGGCTATGACCGCTGCATGCAGGCTTTCCGCACTGGCTACACCTCTGTCATGATCGACGGCTCGCACGAGTCCTTCGAGGACAACATTGCCCTGACCAAGTCCGTCGCCGATGCTGGCCGCGCCATGGGCGTGCCCGTCGAGGCCGAGCTCGGCAAGGTTGGCGGCAAGGAGGACGACGGTCCCGCGGTTGAGGGCGAGAGCCCCTACACCGATCCGGCCGAGGCCAAGGAGTTCGTCGAGCGCACCGGCTGCACTTCTCTCGCTATTGGCGTTGGCACCAGCCACGGTGTGTACACGAGCGATCCGCACATCGAGCAGTCCGTGGTCAAGGCCATTCGCGACGCCGTCGACGTGCCGCTGGTTCTGCACGGCACCTCCGGTGTGCCCGATGAGCAGGTCGCCGAGGCCGTGAAGAACGGCATCTGCAAGGTTAACTACGCCACCGAGCTGCGTCAGGCCTACACCAAGGGCTTCATGGCCTACATGGCCGAGAATCCCGCCTGCTTCGATCCCAAGAAGCCGGCCAAGGAGGGTATGCGTGAGATCACCGAGCTGGTTAAGATCCGCATGACCAACCTCAACTCTGTGGGCAAAGCAGAGTAACAGCAAGGGTACTCCGACTCGCTACATATCCCGGGGAGGGACGAGGGC
>JAXKHW010000212.1:0-1647 GCA_036549635.1 Collinsella sp.
CCCTGCTCGATAATGTTGCCATGATCCATGACCAAGATCAGGTCGGCGTCCACGATCGTCGACAGGCGATGCGCGATCACAAAGCTGGTGCGTCCGCGCATGAGCGCGTCCATGGCGCGGCCGATGGCAAGCTCGGTGCGCGTATCCACGCTTGAGGTCGCCTCGTCCAGGATGAGAATCGCCGGGTTGTTGAGCAGCACGCGCGCAATGGTCAGCAGCTGGCGCTGGCCCTGACTAATGCTCTCGGCATCGTTGGCCACCCGTGTGTCATAACCCTGCGGCATGGTGCGCACAAAGAAGTCGACCTGAGCGGCACGAGCGGCCGCGACAATCTCCTCGCGCGTCGCCTCGGGACAGCCATAGGCGATGTTCTCGGCAATGGTGCCATCGAACAGCCAGGCGTCCTGCAACACCATGCCAAACTGCTGGCGCAGCTCGCCGCGGTTCATGCGGCTCGTGTCCACACCGTCGAGGGTAATGCGGCCACCGTCAATCTCGTAGAAGCGCATGAGCAGATTGATGAGCGTGGTCTTGCCCGCGCCCGTGGTTCCCACCACCGCGATCTTTTGGCCCGGCTCGGCGGCAAACGACACGTCGCGCATGAGCGGCTTGTCGGGCGCATAGCCAAAGCGCACGTGCTCAAAAGCGACGCGGCCCTCCACCTTGCCCGGCAGCTTGGCAGCCTCGTCCGGCAGCGGATCGGCCTCCATCTCGGGCTCATCGAGCAGGTCGAACACGCGCTCCGCACTCGCCAGCGCGCTCTGCAGCGAGTTAAAGGTAAACGACAGCTGCGTCATGGGCTCGGACGCCTCATAGATAAACTGGAAAAACGCCTGGAACACGCCAACGGTCATATGCCCGGCAACCAGCATGCTGCAGCCCACAAGCGCAATCACGATCTGCGCCAAGCGGCCGATAAAGCGCACCGCGGGACCGACGGCGTTAATCATAAAGTCGGCCTTGGTGCTCACGCGCGCCAGCTCCTTCGAAGCCTCGTGTACCTCGGTAGAGCTCTGGCGCTCGCGGTTAAACGCGCGAATCACCAGACGGCCCGAGTAGCCTTCCTCGACCGCGCTCGTAATCTTGGACACCCACTCCTGGCGCTCGCCGGTCACGTCATGTGTGCGGCGCGAGACCACTTTGGTCACTAGCAGCGACAACGCCGTAAAGAACAAAAAGACCAGCGTGAGCGGCACGCTAAACACGAACATCACGCCCACGGCGCCCACCACGGTGCCGATCGACACCAGTAACTGCAACAGTCCGCGCTGCATGCTTTCGGACATCTTGTCCAAGTCGTTGGTCGCGCGGCTGACGACCTCGCCGGGGCGATGCGCGTCAAAGTAGGCAAGCGGCAGACGGTTGAGCTTTTGAGCGATACGGTTACGCAGACGCAGGTTGAGGCGTTCGGCCACGCTCGACATCAAAAAGCTCTGGAGCGCGTAGAACGAGGCGGCGGCCGTCCAGATCATAAAGTAGATGAAGATGGTCCTGCCGCAGTTCTCCCAGGTGATGCTGAAGGTAGCGTCGTTGGCAAACGCCAGCTTTACGTGTCCCCACAGCTCATCGATGACGCGGGCGCTGTACGCCGGCGCCGCGGTGTTAAAGATGACATAGAACACGATGCTCGCGAACACGATATAGAAG
>JAXKHW010000022.1:0-4543 GCA_036549635.1 Collinsella sp.
CCCGTGGGGTTGGAATACTTGGGCACGCACCAGATGCCCTTGATGGAGTCGTCGGCGGCAACCAGACGCTCGACCTCGTCCATGTCGGGGCCGTTGTTGGTCATCGCGACGGGGACATTCTCGATACCCAGGTCGGCGGTGATGCCAAAGTGACGGTCGTAGCCGGGAACAGGGCACAGGAACTTGACCTTCTTGCCGTCATGCGCGGTCTCATAAGCCTCCCAAGGCTCGCTGCCGCACGAGCCGCAGCGCCAGAACATGCCGGCGATATCGTGCTCGATCAGCAGGCTCGACGAACCCAGTACGAGCGTCTGCTCGGCGGGGCAACCCAGGAACTCCCCCGCCAGCTTGCGTGCCGAGGGAATGCCCTCAAAGCAACCGTAGTTGGAGCAGTCGACGTTGCCGTCGTGCAGATCGGCATCGGCATTGAGGATATCGAGCATGGGTCGAGAGATGTCCACCTGGGAGGGCGACGGCTTGCCGCGGGCCATGTCGAGCGCCAGGCCCTTGGCCTTGACCTCGGCGACCTCGGCTTTGAGCGCCTCGATGGCGGCATCGAGTTCGGTGGTTTCCATCTTCTGGTAGATCGTCTGCATGGGTGCGACCTTTCGCGAAGCGGGACGTTGCAGTTCGTCTAAGTATAGACCGCCACCGCCGCAACGGTATGAAGCCGTGATAGATTAAGTCCATCGCAATAAATTACGAATCGCCGCGCATGCCGGTGTGGGGCGCCCAAGGAGGCACTATGGAGTACGGATCGTTCCAGGCCGAGGAATTCGGCGACCTGCAGCGCCTGGTCGACGGACTGTTTTATGACCGCCGCGCCATCGACCGCCTGGATCTCATCGTGCAGGCCGAGATCTTGGACCTCGCGCCCGACCTCATGGAAATCGTCAACCTTTTGCCGCCCGGCTACTACGACCGCCAATCGCTTTGCGACCAGCTCAACTCCGCCTTGGCCGCCCACGGCTGGGGCGCCGTCTACGGCACCGTGGAATAAGCCTCGAGGCCGGCATTTGGCCCGTTTCCCGACCCTGGCGAGGCTTGTTTTAGGGCTTGTGGCCAAAAAAAGGCAAATATGAGTACTGTCACCTTTTTAGTAGCAGCGTTTCTTGGTCGAAATCGGCAAAACTCGACTTGAAACTCCCTAATCACCGTCAGCTAGCGCCAAATTGGAAGTCGATGGTCACTCATTAGCGTACAGTTCTTATAAATTTGTTCATTATTTTCCGCACCTAAAATGATACGCCGTTTGTGACAGTACTCACAAACGGCGTTTTTTGACCACGGGGGTATCTGGCAGGGGGCCAGTAGCGCTCGGATCCGAGTTTCGAACGCATCCAAACCGGTTCTGGTGTCTTTTTTCGAGCTTTTACTCGTTCTTGGGCGCAGGGTGCTTGCAGACCACACTCATATAGATCATGCCAAGCACGGCCGCGGTGACAGAGCCGGCGAGAATAGCGGCCTTGGCAGCCAGGACCTCGAACTGGGCCGTCGGGAAAGCGAGGCCGCTGATGAGGATCGACATCGTAAAGCCGATGCCGCCCAGAATGCCCACACCGGCAATCATGTGCCAGTTGACGTTGCGCGGCAACTGGCAAGCCTTGAGCTTGACCAGGGTAAATGTCATGCCAAAAATACCAATCGGCTTGCCCAGCAGCATGCCAAAGTACACGCCGAGCGTCACCGGGTCGGTGAGCAGTGTGCTCATGTCCACGCCCACCAGGCGAACCTGTGCGTTCACGAACGCAAAGATCGGCAGAATCACAAAGTTGACCGGCGTGGAGATCAGACGCTCCATGCGGATAAGCGGCGGGGTTACGCGGTGCATGACGCGCTCGACCTTGGTGGTCGAGACGGTAAAGTCATGCTGGCCCAGGATGTGTGCCTCGTCGTCGTAGCGGTCATCAAGCAGCGGCAGGCACTCGCCCAACCAATCGGTGAGGCTATCGAGCTTGACGCCGCACTTAGCCGGGATGGTAAAGGACAAGATAACGCCAGAAAGCGTGGCGTGCACGCCGCTCTTGAACATACAGAACCACAACAGCAGACCCAGTACCGAATACGGGGCAAGGCGGTAATGCTGCGTCTTGTTGAGCCACACGAGCGCGCAGGTCACAAGCGCGGCGGCGCCCAACCAAAACGGATTGGGGCTCTGACCGTAAAAGATGGCGATGGCGGCGATGGAGATGAGGTCGTCGGCGATGGCGAGCGTCGAGAAGAACACGCGCACGCCGTTGGGAACGCGATTGCCCAAAAGCGATAGCACGCCCAGCGCAAAGGCAATATCGGTTGCCATGGGGATGGCCCAACCGTTGCGGGCGCCGGCATGGTTGAAGATCAGGTAGATACAGGCGGGAACGACGACGCCGCCCACGGCCGCCAGCATGGGAAGCATGGCCTGACGCGGATTCTTGAGCTCGCCGACCGTCATCTCGTACTTAAGCTCAATGCCCACCAACAAAAAGAAAATCGCCATGAGGAAGTCGTTGACGAAAAGCTCAACGGTGAGACCGGCCGTAAGGTTTCCCAGACCCACATACAGCGGGGTCTCCAAAAAGTGATGGACGGCCTCGTAGGCATCGGTATTGGCGCAAATGACGGCGGCGATGGCGGCGAAGACCATGACGGCGGCGGAAATCGTGCCGTTCTCGGTGATGCGTTCCCAAATGTCGTGACGTTCAAAGCGCTTGCGCTCACGAACGTTGAACAGCTGCTCAGTTGCTGCCATGGGCGGCTCCTTTCACGGGAAAGCTCCCGTCTTAAAAAAGCACGGCCCGCCCAAGTGGCGGCGCCGCGCTCTAACGTATTACGCTTGCATCTAGCCTACCCTGCACGACAAGCACGCAGGCGTGGCCGAAAAGCGGAACCACAGGTTGAACATTATTTGCTCAACGGCACGGGCACGCCTGTCCAAGAGACGACGCGGCGCCGTGCACAAAAAACGACCGGAGCGCGGGGCGTCCGCGATCCGGTCGTGGCATTTGGTCAAAAGAACCTAGCAGGCGGCCATGATGGGGGCAGCGACCTGCTTCTTACGGGAGAGGACGCCCGGCATCCAGACGCCGTCGTGCTCGTCGGCAATGCCCAGGCCCTTCTGAGCGGCCTCGGTCTCGCCCTCGAGCAGGACCTGCGAGCCCTCCTCCATAATGTCGGTGATGCACAGAACAATGCCGTCGGCACCCTTCTCGGCGGCGTAGGCGCGCATGGCCTCGCGAATCTCGTCAATCATGCCAAGCGCACGGCTCTTGTCGACGGTCTCGTACTGGCCGATGAGCAGCTTCTTGCCGGCGGGCTCGAACATCTTGATGTCGTTGCCGACCATCTCGGCTGCGGTGAAGGAGCCGGACGGACGGGTGAGGAAGACCTCCATGCCAAACTTGACCGGGTCGACGCCCACCTGCTCGCCGAGCTTGGCGGCGACGGCGCGGTCGACATCGGTGGTGGTGGGGCTCTTGAGCATGAGCGTGTCGGTCATCATGGCCGAGAGCAGCAGCTTGGCCTGGACGTCGGAAAGCTCAACGCCGAGCACGTCGGCGAGCTTAGTGACGATGGTGCAGCTGGAGCCCCAGGGCAGGCAGATGTAGTGCAGCGGGCCGGCGGTCTCGAAGTCGCCGATGCGGTGATGATCGACAACGCCAAAGACCGTGGCGTCCTTAAGGCCGGCGACGGACTGGGCGGACTCGTTGTGGTCGGTGAGAACGACGAGCTGGCCGGCCTCGACGGACTCGATCACGCGGGGCTCGGCGATGCCGGCGTCGGCGAGCAGCTTGGCGGACTCGGCCGGAAGCTGACCAAGGGCGCAGGCCTCGTAGGTGTTGCCAGCATACTCAACCTGATTGAGCAGCTGGGACAGGACGACGGCGCTCATGATGGCGTCGTTATCGGGGTTCTGGTGACCAAAGACAAGAACGTTTGCCATGGATATCCTCCACTTGATATGTGTACTTGGACGTAGCTATGGTAGCACGCTGGCGCCGAACCTTATGAGACGCAAGGGCCGCGGCGCAATTTGGGGCGAGCCTGGGGGCGAAGTCTGCCCCCTTGTACCACCGCCCTCCTGCACCGACTATTTACCGGCGGCGCGCAGGGCTACGTAGGCGGCACCGATGATGCCGGCGTCGTTTCCGAGCGAAGCGACCTTAATGGGCGTCTCGCGCGAGGCAGAGAGCGCGTACTGCTTAAAGTGCTCGCGAACCTTGTCGAGATAAACATCGGCCGAGGCAGACGCGCCGCCACCGATCAGGAACATCTCGGGGTCGACCACGTTGGCGATAAGCGCCAGGGCGCGGCCAAGGTAGTCGGCCATGGTGTCGGCTGCGGCCAGCGCAAGCTTGTCGCCCTCGCGGCAGGCCTGGAACACGTCCTTGGAATCGGAGGGGCCGGTGAGCTCAATGGGCTCGACGCCCGCCTTCTTGCACTCGGCAAGGTAGTTGCTCACCACGCCGGTGGCGCTGGAATACTGCTCCAGGTGGCCATGGCCGCCGCAGCCGCAGGTGCGCTCCTCGGCCGGGTTCAGGCACATGTGGCCAATCTCGCCGCC
>JAXKHW010000213.1:0-4095 GCA_036549635.1 Collinsella sp.
CCCGCCGATGCCGAGCTCATGATCGAGGGCTTTGACGCCGCGGTCACACGCCCGGTCACGCTGCGCGCCAACACGCTCAAGGCAACCGCCGAGGACATCGCTGCGGCGCTCGATGCCGCCGGCATCGCCCACTACCCCGTCGCCTGGTACCCAGACGCCTTTATCCTGCCCGGGGCCCAGGTTTCCGATTTGTGGGATCTCGACATCTACCGCGACGGCAAGATCTATCTGCAGAGTCTGTCGTCCATAATGCCGCCGTTGGTCCTGGGCGCTCAGGCCGGCGAGGACATCCTGGACATGTGCGCAGCCCCTGGCGGCAAGACGACGCAGATCGCCGCCCTCACCCAGGGCCAGGCACACCTCACGGCCTGCGAGATGAGCATTCCCCGCGCCGAAAAGCTTGAGTCCAACCTCCACCGCCAAGGTGCCAAAAACGTGCCCGTCATGCGCATCGATGCACGCGAGCTCGACGAGTTCTTCCGCTTCGACCGCATCCTGCTCGACGCCCCATGCACCGGCACGGGCACCGTCATCAGCGGCAACGAGAAAAGCCTGCGCGGCCTGACCGAGCAGCTGCTGAGCAAGTGCGCGCGCTCGCAGCGAGCACTTCTGGACCGCGCCATGGGAGCCCTCAAACCGGGCGGCACGCTCGTCTATTCCACTTGTTCGATCTTGCCCCAGGAAAACGAGGACGCTCTGCAAGAAGCCCTCGACAAGCACATGGACTGCGAGCTTATCCCCCTCGACGGCACGCCAAGCGAAAGTGAAGCACGCCGCGCCCAGGAAGCTGGTGAGGAGCCGCGCATCGAGTCCAACGCCCTGACCGAGGCCATTGCCGCGGGTCAGATATCGGCCATCGCCAACGGCCTGCCCGGCACGCTGACCATTCCGCCTAGCCGCGACTTTGAGGGCTTCTACATTGCCCTGATTCGAAAACGCAGCTAGCGCACGGATCCAAAACTCAACAAGCTATCTCTGTGCGCGTTTGCCCTGCTGGTCGCGATGCTGTTTAAGCATCGCGCGCTCTTTGCGTTCGGCCCTTTTGCCCTTAATGGCCGTGACCACAAAGTAGATGACCGCGGCGGCAACGATTGCGGCCACACACAGGCCAATCGAGCCAAACATTGCTGTCAATTCCATACCGCGTAACCTCTCTTTTAAACGGGACTTTCAAGATAGCACCTCGATACCCGCCACCACAGCTCCTTCACGTTCGCCGGCCCTTCGGTCTAACGGATGGCACGGCGGGGAAAAATCAACTCGTCAAACGATTTAGCATTCGCTATTCCGGCTGCATAGCGCCGGCCGTCATCACATAGAATCGAGCCTCCATGGATACCCTCAACGATCTAAATGAGCGCGTCGACGCCTTCGTCGGCACCAGCTCCTTCGACACGCCTGCCGCGGCAAACGACCAAGCTCCCATCGATGTGCCCGCCGAGGTTCACGAGGACATCGTCGCCTCGGTCGATTTCTCCGAGGTCGAGCTCGCAGACGAGTTCACCGAGCCCCAGGTAGCCGTGACCCCCAACGGACTGCTCCCCATGGAACCGCTGCCCATCGACGGGCGTTTGCGCAAGGCGGCCCTTCGCATGCCCGATGAAATCGAGGAGGCCAGCGGCTTTACGCTCTTCGGTCGACGCATCAAGTCGCTCATTTACACCACCGACGTGGCCGTCATCCGCAACTCCAATGCCGATGCTGTCTTTGCCGTTTACCCCTTCACGCCGCAGCCGGCCATTACGCAGGCGCTGTTGACCGTCGCCGAGTGCCCGGTCTTTGTGGGCGTAGGCGGCGGAACTACGACCGGTAAGCGCTCCGTGCAGATGGCAGCTGTCTCCGAGATGCAGGGCGCAGCGGGCTGCGTGGTCAACTCCCCCGCCACTGCCGAGATGGTCGAGCACATCACCAATATCGCCGACATCCCCGTCATCGCCACGGTCGTTCGCTGCGACGACGATGCCCACGCCAAGGTGCGCGCTGGAGCCAAGATTCTCAACATCGCCGCCGGCAAGAACACGCCCCAGGTCCTGCGCGAGCTGCGCGAGCACTATCCCAACCTGCCGCTCATCGCACCGGGCGGCAAGACGCCCGAGAGCATCCGCGAAACCATCGCCGCCGGCGCCAACGCCATCATCTGGACACCGCCTTCGGCCCAGCAGCTACAGACCGACATGATGCAGCGTTATCGCAAGATGAAGGAAGACGCCACACCTGTCATCTCGCGCGACGATGTGCCCATTATCGACCAGGTCGCCGCCGCCGAGGTCAGCCAGGTCGAGAACATGAATCCCGATGTGCCAATTCCCGACGAAGTCATCGAGCGCGTCGCTTCGATCCACGAGCGCGTCGAGGAGCATCGCGCCAACCGCGGCCTCAAGCCGTCACTGCACGGCTTCTTCTTCCGCGGAAAGAAACGCTAGCCGCAACAGCAAGGCCCGCCCCACAAACGTGAGGCGGGCCGTTTTCGTTTGAGCAATCACGCAGCGACGTGATGAGCCAAGTTAATCCACGCGCTTGTCGCCCATAAAGAAGAGCGCCACCGTACCAGGTCCGGTATGCGAGCCAATCAGAGTACCGATATCATTGATCTCAATCTTGCCTTTAAGCTGCGGAACCTGTTCCTCAATCAGCGCCGCAACTGCCTCGGCATCCTCGCGGCACGCCGAGTGCGACATGACGCACTTACCCGAATAATCCGCACCGTCCTGCACGTGTGCCATCATGGTCTTGGCCATCTCGGAAATCGCGCGCTTCTTAGTGCGAATCTTCTCACGTGGCGACAGCTTGCCGTCGCAATCGACCGTCATAAGCGGGCAAATCTTAAGCGCCGTGCCGATGATCGCACTCGCAGCCGAAATGCGACCGCCTCGTAGGTAGCTCGACAGATCGGTCGAGAAGAACCAGTGATGCAGGTTGAGTTTGTGCTCCTCGATCCAGGCAGCCGTCTCGTCGAGTGAAGCCCCACTATCGCGCACGTCGGCGGCATATTCCAGCAACAGGCCAAAGCCCGAAGACGCCGCCAGCGAATCGATGACGCGCACCTTGCCGCCCTGGGGATAGCGATCCGCGAGCATCTGCGCCGCAACGCAGGCCGATCCATACGTGCCCGAAATACCCGACGACAACGTCAGGTGCAGCACGTCTTTACCCTCGGCAACAAACGGCTCCCAAAACTCCTCGTACTCACCCACGCTCACCTGAGACGTCTTGGGCATGGCGCCCGCGGCAATCTGGGCAAAAAACTTGTCCGGCGTAATCGACTGATACAGATCGTCCGTATAGACAACATCGTCGATCTCGTAATGAAAACACACGACAGGGATATTGCGCGACGCAAAGAACTCACGGGTTCGGTCGGCGGCGGATTCACAGGTCAGGACAAAATCACTCATATGAGGCTCCTTACTCATTGCTGCGCAAATTATCGCACAGTGAGCCTACATACGGTACATATGTCCACTATTTACCAAATCGAACCAAAAATAGCGAACATCTTTACCACCATCGTTTCCACCGACCCCACGCATAAATATCTGAGAAAACACCCTCTATCATCTCCACTCAACCGCCATATCTACCTCCACTAAATCGATTTACCAAACCGTTCGGCTAACAATTCGGCCGCCCATCCCCAATCGAAACAAAAGCGGCGCATACTGATAAACGTTTGACGCTGTTTATCAGTTTTACCAGCCCCATCGGAAGGTGTTTCATGGTCGCATTCGATCGCAACCCGCAAGACTTTAAGTATCTGCGCCTGCTGTCGAGACAATTTCCCACCGAACAATCCGCGTTTACCGAGATTATCAATCTCTCGGCCATCCTCAATCTGCCAAAGGGCACCGAGCATTTTATGAGCGACGTGCACGGCGAGTACGAAGCCTTTATGCACATCCTCAACAACTGCTCGGGCGTCGTGCGCGAGCATGTCGACGAGATCTTTGGCGACACGCTCTCCTTTGACGAGAAGGGCGAGCTGTGCACGCTCATCTACTATCCGCGCGAGAAGATCGACCTGGTCCGCAGCCGGCGCGAGGACTCGCCCACCTGGTACAAGACGATGCTTGACCAGCTCATCATGGTCGCTCGCTC
>JAXKHW010000214.1:0-2153 GCA_036549635.1 Collinsella sp.
CTGCGGGTGCGTTATCGGAAGACACGACGGTCTTGCTCATGTTTTTCTCCTTACGATCAATTGAGAGAGCGTGAGCGCGGTGTTCACACCGGGAGGCACAGTTCGGTCTGAACACCGCGCTTGATTGGGATAGTACTCAAGGTTTCTGTTTGATGCAAGAATATTATCAGCTTGCGAGAATATTTTATCGCCCAACGGTTTCCCCGAACCGCTGAACGGTTCTCATGTGGAGCAGCCAGTCCAAGCTGCTGAAGACTTTGTCCTGCTTAGGCTGCGGGCGTCGCCCACCGCAGCGACGCCACTATACTTTTGAATATCTGAGCATTTTGAAAGGCAGGATATGACCGCAACCGCCAGCCGAACCACTAACCGCAGGCCCGAGCTTTTGGCCCCCGCCGGAGGCCCGGAGCCCTTTGCCGCAGCGCTCGCCGCCGGGGCAGACGCCATCTACTGCGGCATGGGCAGCTTCAACGCCCGCCGCAAGGCAACCAACTTTACCGACGAGGCCTTTGAGCAAGCCTGCCGCGCCGCGCATCTAGCCGGGTCGCGCGTCTACGTCACGGTCAACATCGTCATCAAGCAGTCCGAGATGGGCGATGCACTGCAGCTCATTCATCGCTGCTCCACGCTGGGCGCCGATGCCTTCATTATCCAGGACTGGGGTCTGTTCTTTGAGGCCAAGCGCACCATGCCCGGCATCGAGACACATATCTCGACCCAGGCGAACATCCACGACGACCGCGGAACCCTTTGGTGCCGTGAGCAGGGCGCCGACCGCGTGACTCTCTCGCGCGAGCTCTCCATCGACGAGATCGCCGCCATTCACAACGCCGCGCCCGATGTGGACCTTGAGGTCTTTAGCCACGGTGCCATCTGCTTTTGCTACTCGGGTCTGTGCCTGCTGTCGAGCTTTGCCATGGCTGGCCGCTCGGCCAACCGCGGCATGTGCGCCCAGCCCTGCCGCCTACCCTACAAGCTAATTGACGAGAACGGCCGCTCGCTCTCCCCTGCCGGACGCGAGCGCGCGCTGTGCCCGCGCGACACCAACACTTCGCAGCTTGTTCGCCGTCTGTATGACGCCGGCGCCGCATCGCTCAAGCTCGAGGGCCGCATGAAGGCCCCCGATTACGTGTATTCCATCGTCGACGTGTATCGTCATCAGATTGATGACATGCTGGCCGATGTTTCGACCTCTAAGGATGAGGATGCCGCCCGCCAGCGCCAACTCAAGCGCTGCTTTAACCGCGACTTTACGCACGCCTATCAGGACGGCACCTCGGGCGACGAGATGATGAGCTACGAGCGCTCCAACAACCGCGGCCAGACCGTAGGCACGGTGCTGGGCAGCCGCCCGGCCAACCGCGATGTGCGCGGGCTCAAGCCCGACGACCGTCGTCGCCGCGCCGCCATCGCCCGCATTGAGCTGTTTGAGCCCGTGGGCAAGGGCGACCTGCTGGAGCTTCGTCACGACGATGAGTTCGACCAGTTCCTGACCACCATCGCCGCCGAGGATGCGGCTGCCGGCGACATCATCGAGTGCCGCGTGCCCCGCAGCATGCCCGAGGGCTGCCGCGTGCGCGTGATTCGAAGCCAGCGCGCTATTGACGCCGCCGGTGCCGCGCTCAAGCGCGACGTGCTGCGCCGCCGCGCCGTAGATGTGTCCGTTGTGGCACGTCTGGACGAGCCATTTACCGTTACGCTCACCTGCTGCGACGACCCCGCGCTCACCGCCACCGCCACCGGCTTTACCGTCGAGGCCGCCAAGACCCGCGCGGTCGAGGCGTCCGATCTGGTTGAGCACGTCGGGCGCATGGGCTCCTCTCCCTTTGAGGCCGCGAGCTTTGACGTGGCCCTCGACGCCGGCTGCGGTATGGGCTTTTCCGCCGTGCACAAGGTGCGCGCCGCCGCTTGTAAGGCGCTGGAAGAGGCCATTCTGGCACCGTACGAGGAGCGCGCGAAGACGCTCGACCTGCCGGTGCTCGACAAATGTACGCGCCCCATGCCCAAGCACTACCGCGACGAGCCGCAGATCTGCGCCACCGTCACCTCACTCGAGGCCGCCGAGGCAGCCCGCGCGGAGGGTGCAACGCGCATCTATATGACCACCGACGCGCTCGAGGCTGTCGGACTCTCCCCTGCCGATGCATTTGAGC
>JAXKHW010000215.1:0-7644 GCA_036549635.1 Collinsella sp.
ACCTCCCGGTTATCAGCCGGACGCTCTAACCAACTGAGCTACAGGTCCATCGCGCAAGGGATATATTAGACGAGTCGTTACGCGCGCGTCAACAACTTTTTTGAAAATCTTTGGAGGGTGTTCGCCCCGGCCGCACGGCGGCATGTGAAGTCGCCTGCTCGGACAGTCCTGACTCGCGCAGAGAGCACATTAAGTGCTCTCTGGCTCGTGCGGAACTCGCGATCGACTTCACATGCCGCCGTGCGGCCGGGGCGAACGCGAGTCCCGAGGTTTTCAAAAAAGCGGGCGGCGCGCAGTGCGCCGACCGCCGATATATGGGGTCTGATATTTTCTACCAGTTAGGGCCTCTTACTCGTCGAGGAGATCTTCCGGCATGTCGTTGCCGTCGCCTAGATCGACAGGGGTTTCTTCGGGGGCAGAGCCGTTTTCTGTGGCTTCGCCGTCGAGCTCCTTCTTGTCGCTCTCCATGCGGGCTACGGCGCAAATGCGGTCGTTGTCGTCGACGGTCATCATCTTGACACCCTGGGTGGCGCGGCCAGTCTGGCTGATTTCGTCGGTCTTGACGCGAATGACCGTCGCACCCTCCGTCACGATGAACAGCTCGTGCTGCGGGCCCACCGTCTTCATGGCCGCGAGGTTACCCTTACGCTCGGTCATTTGGATGGTGTAGACGCCCTGGCCGCCGCGATTCTGCTCTGGGTAGTCCGCGACCGGCGTGCGCTTGCCGTAGCCGCGCTCGGTGATGACGAACAGATCGCCGTTGCCGTTAGTGACTTCCATGCCCAGAACGCTCACGCCGTCCTTCATACCGATACCGCGAACGCCGCTGGTATCGCGGCCGGTGGCGCGCACCTGCTCCTCGGAGAACATGATCGCCTTACCCGCAGTGGTAGCCAGGATGATCTTGTCGCCCTCGCGCACGCGGCGCACGTTCAGCAGTGCGTCGTCGTCGCGCAGGTTGATAGCGATCAGGCCGTCGCGACGGCTGCGGTCATATGCGCTCATCACGGTCTTCTTGACCATGCCGCTCTTGGTGGCAAACATCAGGTACTCGTCGGCCGGGAACTCGCGGCAGCTGATGACGCTCGCGATCTTCTCGCCTTCCTCGAAGGGCAGCAGGTTGACGATCGCGGTACCGCGCGCCTGGCGCGTACCCACCGGCAGCTCGTGCACCTTCAGGCGATAGACCTTGCCCTTGCTCGAGAAGAACAGCACGTACTCGTGCGTGGACGCGATGAACATCTCGTCGATAACGTCGTCCTCTTTGAGGTTGACGCCCGATACGCCCTTGCCGCCGCGCTTCTGGGCGCGGTAGGCAGCCACCGGGATGCGCTTAACGTAGCCGGTGTGGGTGATGGTCACGACCATGTCCTCGTCAGCAATGAGGTCCTCGACATCCAGGTCCTTCTCAACCTGGCTGATCTCGGTGCGGCGTTTGTCGCCAAACTTCTTGGAGATCTCGCGCATCTCTTCCTTGATGACGCCCAGGATCTTCTCCTCATGCGCCAGCAGGTCCTCATAGTAAGCGATGGCGCGGCGCAGGCCGTCCAACTCTTCTTGGATCTTGTCGCGCTCCAGGCCGGTCAGGCGGCGCAGCTTCATCTCGAGGATGGCCGTGGTCTGCTCGGGCGTAAAGCCAAAGCGTTCGATCAGTCGGCTGCTGGCCTCGGAGTCGGTCTGCGAGGAGCGGATGATGCTGATGACCTCGTCGATATGGTCAAGGGCCATCAGGTAGCCCTCGAGGATATGGGCGCGCGCCTGGGCCTTCTTAAGGTCAAAGCGAGTGCGGCGGGTGACGACGTCGACCTGGTGGTCGATGTAGTGCTGCAGCATCTCGCGCAGGCTCAGGCATTTGGGAACGCCGTTGACGAGTGCCAGGTTGTTGGCGCCAAAGGTCGTCTGCAGCGAGGTGTACTTATACAGGTTGTTGAGCACGACCTGCGGAATGACGCCCTTCTTGAGCTCGATGACCAGACGGATGCCCTTTTGGTTGGACTCGTCGCGCATGTCCGAGATGCCCTCGATGCGCTTGTCGTTCACGAGCTGGGCGATCTTCTCCTGCAGGGTGCCCTTGTTGACCATGTAAGGGATCTCGGTAAAGACCAGGCGGCTGCGGCCGGTCTTGGTGGATTCCACGTGGGCCTTGGCTCGCACGGTAATGGAGCCGCGACCGGTCTCGTAGCTCTGCCTAATGCCGGCGCTGCCCATGATGATGGCACCGGTGGGGAAGTCCGGACCGGGCATGATCTGCATAAGCTCGTCGACGGTGGCGTCGGGATTGTCGATCAGGTAGCAGGTGGCCTCGATCGCCTCGGTGAGGTTATGCGGGGCGATATTGGTGGCCATGCCGACGGCGATGCCCTGGCTGCCGTTGACCAGCAGGTTGGGAAAGCGCGCGGGCAGCGCCACGGGCTCGGCGAGCGACTCGTCGTAGTTGGGCTGCCAGTCGACGGTATCCTTTTGCAGGTCGCGCAGCAGCTCCATGGCAGGCTTTGCCAGGCGGCTCTCGGTATAACGCATGGCCGCCGCGCCGTCGCCATCGATGTTGCCGAAGTTGCCGTGGCCATCGATGAGCGGTGTGCGCATGGAGAACCACTGCGCCAGACGAACCATGGCCTCGTAAACCGCGGAGTCATTGTGCGGATGGTACTTGCCGATAACTTCGCCGACCGTCCAGGCCGACTTCTTATGCGGGCGGTTGGGGTAGATGCCGCTCTCGTTCATGGCGTACAGGATGCGGCGGTGCACCGGCTTTAGGCCGTCGCGCACGTCCGGCAGGGCGCGCGCCGTGATGACCGACATCGAGTACTCGATGAACGACTGCTTCATCTCGCGGCCGAACTCCGAAATCTGGAGCTGACCGCCGTTGATATCCTCGCCGGCCGAGGCGCCGCGGTCGACCGCACCGAAGCTCTCCTCGAGCTCGGCGTCGTCATCCTCATCCTCTTCATCCTCGGCGTCGGGGTTATAGGAATTCGGATCGCCGTCCTCGCCCTGCTCAGCGCGGGCGAGCAGGCGCTTCAGATCATCGGGCATGCCTGCGTCGCCGGCCTCGTCCACACCCTCGTTGTTGTTGATATCGTCTGCCACGTTACCTCCTCTTAAGCGTCAAGGAACCGAGCATCATGCGCATGCTTTTCAATGTACTCGCGGCGATAGCCGACCTCGGAACCCATGAGCTCGCGCACGGCGCGGTCCGCCACCACGGCGTCCTCGATCGACACGCGCTGCAGGATACGGGTCTTGGGGTCCATCGTCGTCGAGGCAAGCTGCTTGGGGTCCATCTCGCCCCGGCCCTTGTAGCGCTGAACGGTATAGCCCTTGCGCTTCTTGGTGATCTTGCCGTCCTTGGCCTTGCCGTCCTCGTCGTTGTCGTCGGGGTTCAGGCCCAGGCTCTGAATGGTGTCGCGCAGAATCTCGTCTTCGGGCTGGCGGCCGTTGGGATACACGTAATGGATCTTGTTGCGTACCTTAATGCCAAAGATGGGCGGGCAGGCAACATAGACATAGCCGGCATCGATCAGCGGGCGCATGTACTTGTAGAAGAACGTCAGCAGCAGGATGCGGATATGCGCACCGTCAACGTCTGCATCGGTCATGATGATGATCTTGTGGTAGCGCGCCTTGCTGATATCGAAGTCGCCACCGTCGCCGGCGCTCGTCGTGACGCCGCAGCCGATCGCGGTGATCAGGGATTGGATGGTGTCGCTCGAGAACGCGCGGTGGTCACCCACGCGCTCGACGTTCAAAATCTTGCCGCGCAGGGGCAGAATCGCCTGGATGTCTCGGCGACGGCCGTCCTTGGCCGAACCGCCTGCCGAGTCGCCCTCTACGATAAAGAGCTCGGTCAGCTCGGCATCGCGTACCGAGCAGTCGGCGAGCTTGCCGGGCAGCGACGCCGTCTCGAGCAGGCTCTTGCGGCGGGTCGCCTCGCGCGCCTTGCGGGCGGCGTTGCGGGCCTTGCATGCCTGCTGGGCCTTCTTGACGATCTCGCGGGCGGGTTTGGGATGCTCCTCCAGATAATCGGTCAGCCCATCGGTCACGATCTTGAGCGTGAGCGCGCGCATGTAGGAGCTGCCGAGCTTGGCCTTGGTTTGGCCCTCAAACTGCGGGTCGGGCAGCTTGACCGAGATGACGGCCGAAAGCCCCTCGCGCACGTCGTCGCCGCTCAGGTTGGCCTCCTTCTCCTTGAGTAGGTTCTGCTTGCGAGCGTAATCGTTGATCACGCGGGTGAGAGCGGTGCGGAAACCCTCGAGATGCATGCCGCCCTCGGGGGTGTAGATGTCGTTGGCAAACGACATGACGTTCTCGCCGTAGCCGGCATTCCACTGCAGGGACACCTCGACCTCGCCCATCTTGGTCACGGGCGCATCCGGATCCGACTTGCCCTCGATATAGATGGGCTCCTTGAAGGCCTCGGGAACGTCTTTGCCGTCGTTGAGGAACTTGACGAAGTCGATGATGCCGCCCTCGTAGCAGAACTCCTCCACGTGGGGAGTCGCCTCGCGCTCGTCGGTCAGCACAATCTTTAGATTCTTATTGAGGAACGCCGTCTCCTGCAGACGGTTGTGCAGCGTATCGAAATCGTAGACACAGGTCTCGAAAATCTCGTCGTCGGGCCAGAAGCTGACGGTGGTACCCGTCGAATCCGAGGTGCCCACGACCTCCATCTTCTTGACGGTCTTGCCGCGCGAGAACTCCATCTCGTAGACGCTGCCATCACGGCGCACCTGCACGACCACGCGCTTGGACAGTGCGTTGACGACGGAGATGCCCACGCCGTGCAGTCCGCCCGAGACCTTGTAGGCCGAGTTATCGAACTTACCGCCGGCGTGCAGGATCGTCATAACGACCTCGAGCGTCGGGATCTTTTTGATGGGATGCTCGTCGACGGGGATGCCTCGCCCGTTGTCGACGACCGTGATGGAGTTGTCGGCGTGGACCGTCACGTGAATCTCGGTGCAGAAACCGGCCATGGCCTCGTCAACGGAGTTGTCAACGATCTCCCACACCAGGTGATGCAGGCCGCTGGCGCTCGTCGAGCCGATATACATGCCCGGGCGCTTACGAACGGCCTCGAGACCTTCGAGAATCTTAATCTCGCCGCCATCGTAATCGTTTTCGTTTGCCACACGTCCTCCTTCAGCTAAGAAAATGTGTACAGCCTTACTAGTTTATCGTAAAAAAATACCCTCGGGAGCGAGGGTATTTGGCTCTACAAGGCCACCAGATGCGATTTAAGGCTCTTTCTTGCTTTGCACGCCCTTGGCCCCCACTCGGCACTAGCTCTCATGGCATTCTCGAGGGCCTCGCGCAGTTTTTGATCTTCGATGGGCGCCACTTGGCGCTCAATCTCGCCGCGTTCGGCCTCACTGAGATCGGCGTGCGGAGCCGGCGGGCGCTCGGTCACGGCTGGGCGCAGGCGCTCCTTGGCAGCCGGCGGCGTGTGACCGGGCGCGGTCGTTTTGAACACCAGGCCGTCCACATGCGCGCCGGCCCGCTCCATGCGTGCCCGGATGATCTCGCGCAGCAGCGTCATCTCCTGCGTCCACGAGGGCGAATCGAGATACACCAGCAGCTCATTGGACTCGGGCAGGTAGCGCAGGCCCGTCACGTGGCGTCCCTCGCGCGTGCCCGAGCACACCGCATTCCAGGCGCGATAGACCGCACGAGATTCCTCTGCAGCCTCCATCTGCACGCGGCGCTCAGGCGTCGCGGCCGCCAGGATGCGCTGGCGCTCTGCGTTCAACAAGCCACTGAAGGCGACCGTTTCGCTCTCGCGCTCGTAATTAGCACGTCTCACCCATGCTCACCACCTTGGCTCGATCAAGCAGGTCATCGGTAAAATACCCCAGATTGGTGGTGGTTATGACCGTCTGGATATCATCACCGATCAGCTGCAGAAAAGCGCCTCGCCGCCCGGCATCGAGCTCGCTCATCACGTCGTCCAAAAGCAGCAGTGGCGCGGTGCCCAGGATATCGCGCGCCACGGCCACTTCTGCCACCTTCCAGGCAAGCACCAGCGTTCGCTGCTGGCCCTGGCTGGCAAATGAACGGGCCGATCGGCCCGCGACGGAAAACTCAATCTCGTCGCGATGCGGACCCACAAGCGTCACGCCGCGGCGCATCTCCTCATCGGCACGCTCATCGAGGGCCGCGAGCATATGCTCGTATGCCCAGTCCTTAAGTTCCTCGCGCCCCTCGGTTTGAGGTAAATCCCCCAGTGTGGATACATAGGACACGCCTGCGTCCTCGCCGGACGCCACCTGCCCATACGCGGCGCGCACATGGCCCGCCAGTCGGTCGAGCAGGGCCAAACGATGCACGAGCAGGGCTGACCCGGCGCGGGCGATGGAGTCATTCCACGCACCGAGCATCTCGCGGCAGCACCAGGTCTCCTTGAGCAGGGCGTTGCGCTGCGTCACGCAACGCCCGTAGGTGCTCACCAGGTCGGCGTAACGGGCGCTCAGTTGCACGCCAAAGTCATCGAGGGCGGCGCGGCGCACGCTGGCGCCGCGCTTGACCATATCCAGATGATCGGGGCAAAACAGCACGCTCGGCATAACCCCGCGCACGCCGGCAGCCGAGCACCTCTTGCCGTTACGGCTAAACGAGCGCTTGCCGTCCTCAACACCCAGCCCCATATCGAGCACGCGGCCATCGCCCTCGAGCCTCAACGCGAGCCTGCACGAGCCCGTGCCGTCGTGCACGAGCTCGGTAGCGGTGGGATGCCTAAACGAGGCGCCGCTCGTCAAAAGCTGCAGCGCCTCTATGAGGTTGGTCTTTCCCGCCGCGTTGGGTCCCGCAAGCACCGTCACGCCTTCGTCCAGGTCAAGACGGTAGCTATCGAAACTGCGGTAGCGCGCGACGGAAAGGTTGCGGGCAAACATGGTCATGGCGCAGCGCTAGATGCGAACCGGCATGACCAGGTACAGATAGTTGATCTTGTCGTAGGACTTAAAGATACCCGCCTGCGAGTAGCTCTTGAGCTCCAGCGTGATCTCCTTCTCCTTGGATAGGGCATTGAGGCAGCCAAAGATGTAGTGGTAGTTAAAGGCGATGGTGCCCGACTCGCCCTCGGCCTCGACATCGATTGTCTCCTGCGCCAGATCCTGGTCATTGGAGATGGAGGACAGGCCCATCTGGCCGTTCTCGACATCGATCTCGAACTTGACTGCGGGGTTCGCGCTCGCGATGACCGCCACGCGCTTGAGGGCGGCATTAAAAGCCGCCACGTCGATCTTGACGCTCGTCACGCACGAATCGGGGATGAGCTGCTTGTAGTTGGGGTACACGCCCTCGATACGGCGCGACACGTAGGTGGTGTTGCCGGCCTCAAAGACAACCTGGGTGTCGGTGGCGCCGATCATGATGGTCGCCTGGCTGGCCATGATGCTCAGGGCGTCGTTGAAGGCGTCGGCCGGAACGTTGAGCTCAAAGGACCCCTCGAGCGTCGAGGTCTCGACCTGGGTGTCGCATACAGCCAGACGGAAGGAGTCGGTTGCCACCAGGCGCACGGTGTTGTTCTCGACCTTCATGTGCACGCCACCCAGGATGGGGCGGGCCTTGTCAGTCGAGGTGACGCGCCACACGCGGCCGACCATTTCGGACAAGATATCGGTCGGCAGTTCCACGGCGCTCTCG
>JAXKHW010000216.1:0-5513 GCA_036549635.1 Collinsella sp.
CTCCAGCACATCGGCCATGCAGGCGCCGTAGGCACCGGCGTTCATGTAGCAGGCGCCGCCGACCGATCCGGGGATGCCCGAGATGGGCTCCATGCCGGTAAGGCCGGCCTCGGCTGCCGCCGCGGCGACATCGGAAAGCAAGGCACCGGCTGCCGCCGTGACATGCGTGCCGTCGACCGTAATGTCGGAGAGGCCCTTGCTCAGCGCCACGACAACGCCGCGGATACCCTTGTCGCCGACGAGCAGGTCGGAGCCGTTGCCCACGATGGTGAGGGGCAGATCGCAGCGATAGCAGGTATCGAGCGTGGCGACGAGGCCCTGCTCGGTATCGGGCGTGACAAAGACGTCGGCCGGGCCGCCGATCTTAAACGTGGTGTGCTCGCGCATGGGCTCGCTCATCAACACGTTGTCCTCGCCGGCAACGCCGGCGAGCGCGCACAGCAGGTCCTCGTTAAAAAAGTCGTTCTCGTGCATACGAATATCCGCCTTTTGGTGGTCGTTGTCATCAATCGATTGCAATATACCCCACCCGGACGGATTTGGTGCGCTGGCGGCGATAAAACAGCCGTCTACCGGATTGGTAAAGTGTTTATCACCGAGGTAGAGGGGTAGTCGCTATACTTTCAAGAGATTGCGCGTAAACCCGGAAGGAGCGAGATGGCCAACAAAGTCACCCTCAAGCAGATCGCCCAGGAGGTGGGGCTTTCCCCCTCGTCGGTCTCGCTTGTTCTCAATAATCGGCCCTGTCGCATCTCGGAAGAAAACCGCAAGCTCATCAAGGAGGTCGCGGCGCGCAACCACTATGTCCCCAACCAGATTGCGCGTAGTCTGGTCATGCGCGAGTCGCGCACGCTGGGCCTTATCGTCCCTAACATCGAGAGCCGCTTTTTTGCCTCGCTCGCCGGTAGCCTGGAAAAGCGCTGCCGCGAGGACGGCTATGCGCTCTTCATTACCAGCTCGGGCGGAAGCGCCGATGACGATCTGGAGCTGCTGCGCCAGCTGGTGACGCGCGGCGTTGATGGCGTCTTCCTGGTCGTGGGCGACGAGTTCTCCGACGACCGCGCCCTGCGCGAAGAAGTCAGCCATCTGCCTATCCCTGCCGTGATGGTCGACCGTGCCATTGAGGGGCTCGAGTGCGACAAGGTGATGTTCGACCACGAGATGGGTGGCTACATGGCCACTCGCTATCTGATCGAGCGGGGCCACCGTCGCATTGCCTGCTTGGTTAACGCGCGCCGTTCCAATACGGGGCGTAAGCGACTTGCCGGCTATGAGCGTGCGCTGCGCGAGGTTGGCCTGCCTATCGACGCACGTTTGGAGTTTGAGAGCGAGTACTACATTCCGAGTGCCTATGAGGCCTCGGAGGCGGTGCTCGCAACTGATGCCACCGCTGTGTTCGCAAGTTCGGATAACATCGCCCTCGGTCTGCTCAAGCGCTTGCACGAGATGGGGAAGAGCATTCCGGGTGACATTTCGGTGGTGAGCTATGACAACTCGGCGGCCGACGTTCTCTTTGAGCCGGCGCTGACCGCGATTGAGCAGGATCCTGGTGTCCTTGCGGAGCATGCTTTTGGCTGCATGTCCAAGCGTCTTGCCGGTAGGGGCGGCAGGCGTGCCGAAGAGGTCGTCCTGGAGCCGGCATTTATCGTTAAGGGCAGCGTGCTCGAACTTACCGAATGTAGCTAAGCGTACTTGTTTGTTTGCATAGATTGCATGCGGAGTGTCCGCTATTTGCCGGCGGGGCCGGGGTGTCTGCCTTGTTTTGAGAAGTTCGCGAAGCCCACTTCTCAAAACAAGGCAGACACCCCGGCCCTCGTCCGTTAACTCTTCCGCTGGGCGAGCCATAGACGCCGCGCACCGATGCGATAAAGCAGTGGCTTGAAATTGGTGCTATATTCAGCATGAGTTGTTTAATGCTAGTACGGGAGGCTGATATGGGGCTGTTCAAGAAGAAAAACCTGCAGGATGCCTTTGATCCCGATGTGTTTACCATCACGGATACGATTTTGGACCCGCCGCGGTTTACATTTTTGCCGGCTATCTACCAGGATGCCACGCGCCGCAAGTGGGCTGTGCATCAACGCGGTGGCGAGCCGAAGATTTTTGACTATGCGGACGTGTTGCAGTGCGAAGTGGCCGAGGCGGGCGATCCGGAGGCCGAAGAAGCGGTCTCTAAACAGGAATTTGCCCAGCGTATCCTGGCAAATCCTGCCAAGGCGGCGAAAATAAACGCTGCCAAGCGTAATATGTGTCTTGGTATGGGCGTTGTTGTGGCGGTTCAGACGGGAAAAGACGAGGTTTCCAAATTAGAGATTCCCGTTATGACCGACGAGGTCAAACGCGATTCAAGTCTATATAAGTCGTATCGGAATGTTGCCGAGAAGATCAAGGCCGAATTTGATGCCATGGGAGGGCTGGCCTAATTTTGGCGGCATACGTGTCTGAATGAGGAGTCTGTGCAATGACAGGCGAATCTTATGCAATCCCCCCCAAAGATCGTGCTGTTGAGGGAATTCTTTGGTATATCCAGCACCATCAGCTTGCCGGCGGCGATCGCCTGCCGGCCGAGCGCGTGCTGTGCGAAGAGATTGGCGTTTCGCGTACGGCGTTGCGTGCCGGTATCACGCGGCTTATCTCGTGTGGAACGCTCGAGAGCCGTCGCGGATCGGGCACGTATGTGTGTCCTCCCAAGCCGCTGAACATCTTCCAGGAAACGTATAACTTTTCCGATGCTGTGCGGACTGCCGGCCTGCACCCCTCTTCTCGTCTGGTTTCCACCGGGACCATCGAGGCGGATGAGGCGCTTGCCGACAAGCTTGGGGTGGCTGTAGGCGCTCCCTTGCTCCGCATGCAGCGCGTTCGACTTATTGAGGGCGAGCCGGCGTCAATCGAGACCGCTCACGTTAACCTGTCCCTGTGCCCATCGCTTCCCGAGCACGATTTTGAGTGTGAGAGCCTTTACGATGTCTTGCTCAAAGAAGGTGGCGTGCGCGTTGAGCATGGACGTGAGCATATCTCCATCTCGCGTTTGAACGTCGAAGAGGCCGAGCTGCTCCAGCAAGAAGAGGGAACGCCGGTGTTCTATGAGAGCTCGATCGAATTTGATAAGGACATGCGTTTTGTGGAGCATTGCAAATCGGTGATTTTGCCCACAAAGTTCCGCTTTGCCGATAACGGCGAAGAGAACGGCATGAGGAGCGTGGCAGGTGAACAATGGCTGAAACAGTAGATGCCACCCCGGTTTATATGCGCATTCGACGCTGCATCGAGGAACGTATCGAGCGCGGTGCATATCCCACGGGTTCCATGATTCCGTCCGAAAAAGACCTCGCCGAGGAATTTGGTACGACACGCTTGACCATCCGAAGCGCTGTCGATGAGCTGGTTCGGCGCGGGCAGATTCGCCGTGTTCGGGGAAAAGGTGCCTTTGTGGCGCAGAAAGTACCTGCTTTTTTTGAACGCACGGTCGGTTTCCGTGAATCGGTCCGTGCTTCGGGCGGCGAGCCGTCCGTCCGTATTCTCGCGCGTTCCAAGCGTTATGCGGGGCCATATTACGCCGACCTGTTTGGCATCGCCGAGGACGACCTGCTCTATTCCGTTCGACGCCTGAACTGCATAAACGGTAGCCCCGTATCGATTGAGACGGCGCTGATTCCCTGCCTGCTGTTCCCAACCATCGAAGATATTGACGTGTCGGTCTTCAGTTTGTACGAGACCTATGAGATGCTGGGCCGAAAGCCAGTCATGGCACAGGAAAAGCTCGATATCGAAGCGCTGGGCGCACGAGATGCCGGCCTCCTTGGACTGGAACAGGGCGATCTTGTTTTGCTTTTGGAATGCGTGAGCTATGACGCGAGCGGTCAGGCTATCGAGTATGTAAAGTCCTTCAATCGTGGCGATACGGACGGCTACACCTATACGTACTAGCTGGTATTTTGTGAATAACGGCTGGGAAACTAACCAGTTTTGATCGTTGGGTCAGATGTATATACAACCTTACAGGGCTCAAAATCGACCGTTCGCCGAAGGGAATAAATTAATCGACAAAGAGGTATCAAAAAGCCGTAACCTGTAATCGTGATTGGTATTAAATACTAATGATTTGTTGCGAGGTGAGACGATGAAGATGCTCGATTACGTTCAACTCGCCCATGTGCGTATGGGAGAGAACCTCGAGCGTTCGTCTGAGCTGGTAGCGCAGCTCGTTGATATTTTCCAGTCCGGTTCTTTTGACGCGCTGCGCATCGTTGCTTCGGGTTCGTCGCGCCATGCCGCCGATTGCGCCCGCGATTACCTGCAAGATGCGCTGCAAATGCAGGTGTCCGTTGTGACGCCCGAGGCCTTCGTTGATTTTGAACACACCTATCCGCAGCATGCGCTCAACATCGCCGTCTCGCAGAGTGGCTATTCGACCAATACGATTGCGGCGCTCGATTACATGCGCGCACACGATATGGCTGCAGTTGCGCTCACGGCAAACGTCGAGGCGCCCATCAAGGAGCACACTGACATCGTTCTTGACTACGGTGTGGGCGTCGAGTCGGTGGACTTTGTGACTCTGGGCGTCGAGGTGCTCGTTGAGTACCTGGTGCTCTTTGGTATTTACGGCGGTCGGGCGCGCGGAACGATTGACGCCAAGGGCGTTGCCCAGCGTCTTGACGACCTGCGCGAGGCTATCCAGGCTAATGCCGTGATGTGCAAGACCGCCGAGGCATATGTCCAAGACCACATGCTCGAGCTTTCTGAGCACATGCCCGCCATGGTCGTCGGCAACGGCCCCAACTACGGCGTTGCCGAGGAGGCGGCGCTCAAGCTGAGCGAGACCATCAAGATTCCTGCCATGCATCACGAGGGCGAGGAGTTCGTTCACGGTCCCGAGATGCAGATCGTTCCGGGCTATCTGGTGTTTATCGTTGACGATCCGCAGGGGTCGGAGCGTCTTGCGAATATCGCCGATGCGCTATCGAACGTTACGACAAAAACGGTGCTGCTCACGGCCCATCCCAGGGGTAAGGCTCACGAGGTTGCGGTGCCTCAGGTGGCTCCGCTGCTCAGCGCAATTCCCAATCTTGTGTTCTTCCAGACGATTGCGGCCATAATCGCCGAGCGTCTGAAGTCATGGGACGTGCACCCGTATCTCGATGCCGTCTCCAAGCAAATGGAGGTCAAGGCAGAGGGCTACGAAGAGTCAGTCAATGCGCTTAAGGCCAAAGCGGCTGAGTGTTACGGAATGTAAGCGGGTTTTGATGCCCGTTGGCATGGGGGATGTGGAAACAACCCCAGAAAGGAGAGACAAATGAAGGAAACCGAGAAGATCGAGATCATGCATTTCGACCAGGAGGGCTATCTCGAGGACGGTAAGGCGCTCTACGAGACCGGCAAGAAGATGACCGCGCTCGCCGACAAGGTCGCCGACGAGGGCTACGACGCCGTGTTCCTGATGGGCGTCGGCGGCACCTGGGACGAGCTCATGCAGCTCGAGTACCTCATGAACAAGTTCGGCGACCGCGACC